>CBILQL010000165.1:0-8811 GCA_966238865.1 uncultured bacterium | reverse complement strand
CCTGGATCACGCGCCAGATGCCGGCCGCGCCATCGGAGCGGCCGGTCGTCTCGTCGATGAGGGTATGCCGGGCGGAACGGCCTTCGGGGTCCAACCGGAAAGGCCCATGGTCTTCGCGGTACGCGGCGAGCCGGTCCCGCAGCGCCTCCGGAGTCCAGGCGGGCTTGTCCGCGCCTTCCTCCGGTGCGTCCAGGGCTTCCAGGGCGCCGGCGAAGTCCTGCCGGGAAAGGCAGGCCAGCAGGCTGAAGATGCGTCCGCGCAGGGCGGCGACGAAGGCGGGCCGATCGGCGGTGATGTCCCGGGCGGCGCGCGCCGCAGCCTCCTCGGCCCCGGGGGGCCGGGCCTCCGCTTCCTCGGCGGGGCGGTAGTCCGGATCCTGCAGACGCTCCCATTCCTCCAGCAGGCTGGAGTCCACGCGGCGCACCAGGTCCCGGAAGAAGGCCTCCATCTCCCGCACCGGATCGGTTTTCGCCGCCTCGGGCACGGTGTTGGCCAAGACCTTGTAGACGCCGTTCAGGTGCCGCAGCAGGAGGCCTTCAGACCGCTCCAGGCCGTAGCGCTTCACATAATTGGAGAAGGTGTAATAGCCTTCCATCATCTCCCGGGCGATGGATTTGGGACGGATGTTCTCGTTGCCCACCCAGGGATGCCGATCGGCGAACGCGTTGAAGGTGTCATAGACGAAGTCCCTCAAGGGCTTCGGATATTCCATGGCCTCCAGCTCCTGCATGCGCTGATCATATTCCACGCCCTGGGCCTTGAGCTCGGCGAGCTTCTCGGTCTTGAGCATGTCGAGCTGGCGCCGGAGGATGAGGTCCGGATTCTCGAGGATGGATTCCGCCAGGGTCAGCAGGTCCAGGGGGTATTCCGGCGACTCCGCGTCCAGCCGGGGCAAAGTGTCCAGGAGGTACAGGGAGAGGGCCTGGTCCATGGCGAAGTTCTGCTGCAGGTCCACGTTGACGCGGATCTTGGGTACCGCCGGGCCGGACTCGCCGCCGCGCCCGCCATCCGTGCGGCGCAGGGATGGAGGGGTAATCTCCACGATACCCTTCTCGACCAGGGCGCGGAAGAGCTGGAAGGCCCGCTCGCGGTGGACGGCCTTGTCCCGCCCGGAGTCGTGGCATCTGTCTATGAGGCCGCGCATGGCCCGGCATCCGTCCCCGTCGGGCCCGGGGCCGCGGCGTCCCAGCACGTTGAGCAGCATGCCGTGGGAGACCTGGAAGCGGGAGACGAGCCGCTCCGGGGACGCGGCGATGAGGCGCTGGAAGGTTCCGGCGTCCCAGGGCACGTATCCCTTCTCCGGCGGCTGGCGCTTCACGTATTTCCGGCCGCTCTGGGCCGCCTTGGCGGCCAGCTTCAGATTATCAATCACGTGCTCCGGGGCCTGGGCCACCACGTAGCCCCGATCGTCGAAGCCCTTGCGCCCCGCGCGTCCGGCGATCTGGTGGAAGTCGCGGGCCGTAAGGATGGCGGTCTTGTCGCCGCTGTACTTGCAGAGCTGGGTGAAGAGCACGGTGCGGATGGGGACGTTGACGCCCACTCCCAGGGTGTCGGTCCCGCAAATCACCTTGAGCAGGCCCTGCTGGGCGAGCTTCTCGGTGAGGATGCGGTATTTCGGCAGCAGCCCGGCATGGTGCAGGCCGATGCCCTGCCGCAGCCAGCGCTTGATGTCCGGGCCGTAGGGACTGGAGAAGCGGAAGCCTTCCAGGGCCCCGGCCAGGGCCGCCTTCTCCTCCTTGCTGCACAGCTCCAGGCTGGTGAAGCTCTGGGCGTTGCGGGCCGCGTCGGCCTGGGTGAAATGCACCACGTACACCGGCGCCTTGCCGGTAGAGGCCAGGCGCTGTACGGCCTCGGGCAGGGCATGCTCCGACCAGGAGAATTCCAGGGGCACCGGCCGATCCTGGCTGCGCACGGTCACCGAGGGAAGTCCGGTCAGGGCGGTGAGCTCCCGCTCGAAGAACTCCGTTTCCCCCAGGGTGGCCGACATCAGGAGGAAGCGGGACTGCTTGAGGATGAGCAGGGGTACCTGCCAGGCCACGCCCCGATCCCGATCGGAGTAATAATGGAATTCGTCCATCACCACGTCGCGGACGGCGCATTCCGCCCCCTCCGACAAGGCCATGTTGGACAGGATCTCCGCCGTGCAGCAGAGGATGGGGGCGTCCCGATTGACAGTGGCGTCGCCGGTGGAAAGGCCCACGTTCGCGGGGCCGAATTCCCGGCACAGGGCCATCCATTTCTCGTTGACCAGGGCCTTGATGGGGCAGGTGTAGACCGAACGCCGGCCCCGGGCCAGGGATTGGAAATGCAGGGCCGAGGCCACCAGGGACTTCCCGGACCCGGTGGGCGTGTTGAGGATGACGTTCTTGCCCTCCATGAGCTCCAGCAAGGCGGCTTCCTGGGCGGGGTAGAGGGTCAGGCCCCGTTGCGAGGCCCAGTCCAGGAGGGCAGCCAGCAGGGTGTCGGCGTCGGTAGAGGCGAGATCCGCAAGGATGGCGCCCAGGGTGGGGGAAGACATCCCGGTAAAGATAGGACGAATACGTCGAAGGGACGACCAGGGTGCGACGGAATTCGCAAGGCAGGACTTCCGTTCTCCGGCCGGAAACGTATTTTCGCAGCAGGACCCGGGACATCGGAGCCGCCCAGGACGGCGGACCCTGTCCCTGCCGTCCGGACGCACGCATGCCGATCTATGTCATGGTCTCGACCGCCTTCCTGGTCTTGGCGACCTTCCTGTCCCTGTCGCGCTCCGGCGCCCGCTGGGTCCGCCTCTTCGACTTCCCCGTTCTCCAGCTCGCGGCATGGACGACGGCGAACCTCGCCCTGCTGGCCGCCGGCAAAGGCGCCCGGGGACGGACCCGGGGCGCCGCCGCCGCGGTCCTCCTAGCCTGCCTCCTCCGCCAGCTCTCCAAGCTGCTGCCCTACCTGCCTGTCAATCGCAAGCAGGTGAAAGTGGCGGGCCTCGGCCGCGATTCGGGAAACGACCTCACCCTCCTCATCGTGAACGTGCTCATGACCAACCGGCGGGCGGACGCCCTAAAGGCGCTGGTGCGGCGGGAGGAACCGGACGTGGTGCTGCTCACCGAGCCCGATGCCTGGTGGGATGAAGCGCTGCAGGAATTGCAGCGGGACTATCCCCATCAGGTCCGGGTGCCGCAAGAGAACACCTACGGGATGTTGCTGCTTTCGCGCCTGCCCATGGAGGAACGGTCGGTGCACAACTTGATCCACGACGACGTCCCTTCCATCCGGGCCAAGCTCAGGTTGCGCTCGGGCCGCATCGTGGACATGTTCTGCGTCCATCCCCGTCCGCCTTCCGAGGCGGATGCCCGCTTCCGGGACGCCGAGCTGCTCCTGGCAGCCCGCCGGATGAAGGACTCCCCCCATCCCGGCATCGTGGCCGGCGACCTGAACGACGTGGCATGGTCCCGGACCACCCGCCTCTTCCAGAAGGAGAGCCGCATGCTGGACCCCCGGGTCGGCCGGGGATTCTACAACACCTATCATGCGAAATACCCGTTCCTGCGGTACCCGCTGGATCACATCTTCCACTCGGAGCATTTCTCGCTGGTGGACCTGAGGCGGCTGCCCTCGCCGGGTTCGGACCATTTCCCCATCCTGGTCACCCTCAACCTCGATCCTGCGGCCCCGGCGAAGCAGGAGCCCCTTCCCGAGGACGCCGGCGACAGGATGGAAGTTGAGCGGAAGTTGAGAGACGGACACGCTTCCTGACCCGATTCCGGGCTGGCGTCGTGCGCAATTCCCGTTTCCTGCCTATCTTCATGCTAACCCTGGCGTTTGAGGATGGAACGGACTTTCGCGATTGCCCTGGCCGGCGCCGCCTTGCTGGCGGCTCCGATTCTGCTTCCGGCGCTGGCGCATTGCCCGGCTGTCGTCCCCAAGGTGGAGCTGACCCATCCGGCCCCGGACATGGCCGTGCAGGTGGCATGCTATGACAGCCAGGGCCAGGCCTGCATCGTGGACACCTTCTATGTGGATTCCCTCCGGAGTCTGCTCGTCGAGCAGTTCGAGGCCCGCCGCTATGCCGTCTTCGGCTACGTGGACAGCGTGCGGCACTACCAGACCTATGACACCTTCTACCGCCGCGGGGAAGTGTATTTCATCGACACCATGGAGACCGAGGACGTGCACATCGGGATCCACACCTTCCTCAAGGACAGCCTCCCCACGCGCCACCTGACGATCACGGAGCGTTGGCCGGTGTATCCCGGGAATCCCCTGGCCACCACCTTCCTCCCGTTGCTGGACACCCCGTTCGTGGCCTTCTTCGACGCCTACGACAGCGCCCGGCATCTCGGCATCGGCCCGATGGACGGCTGCTTCTTCGAGCCCACCGGCTTCTTCATCCAGGAGGATCGGATCTTCAAGAAAGGGATGCCCGGGGAGCGCATGGCCGGCGTGTCCCTGCCCATGGAGGAGTTCTTCGCGGCCGTGGGCCTGGACCCGGTCCCGGTGCCCCCGGTGAGCCTGTACCGGTCCGCCTTTCAACCCGGAACCCCGAAGCCCGGCAAGGCGCGCCCGGCGCAGGGCTCCCACGTATTCGATCCGAACGGACGCAGGGTTCCCGCCGGCAGGCGTATTTCCGTGCGGGCATACTCCAAACCATGACATCCCCTCCAGTGCCATACAAAGGCAATACCTGGAAACCGTTCCTGGGTTTGTCGCTGGCCGTCTCCTCGCTTTTCCTGGGATCATGCCTGTTCGATGGAGGAAAGGTCGGATCGCCGACGGATCGCTTCCCGACAAGCACCGCCGGGTTGGAAATCGCGGAAGCCCCGAGCGTCCTGGAGCCCGGGGACGGCGATACTATTTTCCTGACGGCCGCTCCCGTCAAGAAAGTCCTCAAGGGCCGGGAGGTGCGGATGCTGGGCTATGCCAGGTCCATCCCCGGCCCGACGCTCCGGGTGAAGCAGGGATGCCGGATCGTGGTCCGTCTCCGCAATGAGACCGGCCTTCCCACAACCCTCCATTCCCATGGCGTGCGCCTGGAATCGGCTTTCGACGGCGGTTTGACCACCGTGGCGGTGCGGGACGGGGGCAGCTTCGACTATACCCTCACCTTCCCGGATGCGGGACTATTCTGGTACCATCCCCATATCCGCCAGGATTACGCGGTGGAGATGGGGCTATACGGGAACATCGTCGTGATCCCGGCGGACACCGGCCTTTGGCGTCCCGTGGATCGGGAGCAGATCCTGATGGTCGACGATTTCTTCCTGGACCCGGATCGGGGGACCTCGTCCTTCCAGACCGACAAGTTGGACAGGACCTTGATGGGCCGCTTCGGGAACCTCTATCTGGTCAACGGGGACACAGCCTTCGGCATGACCGTGAAACGAAAGGAGCGGGTGCGCTTCCTGGCCACCAATTCGTGCAATGCCCGGGTGGTCAACCTCGGCTTCCTGGGCCCTGACGGCAAGGTGCCTCGGATCAAACTCGTCGGATCCGACAATGGTCTCTATGAGTGGTTCGATACGGCCGCCAGCGCGTTGGCGGCCCCCGGCGAGCGGAAGATCTTCGAGGCCTGCTTCGACAGGGTGGGGGAGTACCGCATCACCAACCACATGCTACCGGGCGCCTATACCAAGGATTCCATCGATTTTCTGGGTACGGTCCGCGTGCTCGAAGATTCCGCCGCCACCGGCAACTGCGACGGATTCCTGGAGGAGGAAGGCAGCACCGCAGCCAGGGCGAGCATCGATTCCGTCCGCGCCTTGGCCGCACTGGACGTACCGCCCGCCAAGAGCCTGCTCCTGACCGGTACCATGAACATGGCCATGAAGCGGGCCGCCCAGCCGGAACCCATCAGCATCGAGGCCAAGGGGATCGAGTGGTACGATCATATGCCGCTCATGAACGAGATCTCGCATGCCGGGAACACCGACTGGGTGATCCGCGACCTGGAAACCGGCCTCGAGAACCACGCCATCCATTGGAGATTCGCGAAGGGCGAGAAGGTCAAGATCCGTATCCGGAACGATACCGCGGCGACCCATCCCATGCCCCATCCCTTCCATGTCCACGGGCAACGCTTCCTCGTCACCGCCGTGAACGGGAGGCGCAACCTGAACATGGCCTGGAAGGATACCTATCTCGTCGGCATCCGGGAAACCGTCGACATCCTGCTGGATGCCGCCAATCCCGGTGAATGGATGGCCCAATGCCATATCGCCGAGCACGTGGAATCCATGATGATGTTCCACTTCACAGTGGAGTGAGCCCTGTCCGGCGCCTAGAACCGGCTGCGCCTTCCGTCACTCGTAGGCGCGCAGCGAATCCAAAGTCGTCTTGCCGCTGAACCCGACCTGCTTGTGGTATTCGGCCGTAGGGCGCACCATGAACAGGGTCGGCAGGCTCTGCACGCCGTACGCCTGTCCGAAGCTCCTCTGCTTGTCCCAGTAGACGGGCAGGCGGCAATTGTATTTGGCGATGAACTCGCGGATCTCCTGCATGTCGCTGCGCTGGTTGGCGATGGCGATGACCTCGTAACCTTTTCCACGCAGGGATTCGGCATAGGCCTGCACCTCCGGCAGGGAGGCCTGGCAATGGGGACAGGTGGGGCCGAAATAGAAGACGAGGAGCTTGCGGCCGGCATAGCTCGCGAAGGGAGCCTGGGCGGTGATGGGCTCGAGCGGCTGGGTGAAATCGATGCGATCGGTGCGCATGACCAGGCTGGCCCCGGGTTGCCCGCCCTGGGCGCCGGAGGACGGCGGGGAAGCGGAAGTCGAAGGTTGCGCCGCAGGCGCGCCGGATGCGGGCGGCGGGGTCTCGGATTTTTCCCGGGAGCAGCCGGTCAGGGTGGCCAGGGCGGCCGGGAAAGCCAATGCGGCAAATGCCAGGACGGCCGGTAAAGAGGGACTTGCCAGGGAACAGCGATGCTTGGGCAGGATGGTCGTGCGCATGGAAATGAATTAGCAATTTTCGCCCCAATTGCGCATATGGCAAGACCGATCCCGAGCTTCGGACCCAAGTAAGGGAAATCGCCGGCCAGCCACTTATAAGAGGCGGACCCTCTGGACATCGGTCCCCTGTTTCGAGGCGACCTTCACGAAAAAGACACCGCGGCCCAAGTCGGGGATTTCGGCCCGCTCCACGCCAGAATAGGTTTGCGCGAAGACCCGCCTGCCCGAGACGTCGGTAACCGAAACGGCATTGCGACCGGCATCGGCGAAGGCCAGTGACAGGGCTCCTGAGGCGTCCGAATGGTCGAGCACCGGCTTGGCATCCGCCCGGAAAACGGAGGTCGGTGCCCCTGGGCAGCCTTCGGTACCGGTCACGCACCAATCCTTGGCGGCATAGCGGATGAAGCGCCACAGCAGGGAATCGCCGGCATTGCCGTTTCCGGTATAGGTCCCCACGTCATGTCCGATGGAGTTGTAGATGGTGATGCCCTTTCCCATGGACTTGGTCCAGGCCAGGTTGTGGAGCGCAGACCCTGTCGGGCCGGCGTCGGAGCGGCTGGGGCAGCCGCCGTCGATGGGAAGGCCGCTGCTGCGGTCGTATCCCAGCAACACATTCACGCCGGCGGTGTTCCGGGCCGGGGCTGCAAAGCAATAGTATTCGTCGCCCTGGGTAATGGTGCGGTTGGCGCTCCAACCCGGAAGCTGGCGCAGCAGGAATTCGGTTTGCGGGTTCTTGATGCCGTGGTTGGGGTTGGCCGTAGTCCCGGAGTCGATGAAGACGCGCCGCTGGGTGTTGGACGCATCATGATGGAAGTACTGTTGGACGCAGCTTTCCCGGCCGAACGGCCAGCCGGATGTGATGTCGGCGCAGGCGGCATGGATCCAGATCACGCCCCAGCCGTTCTGCTTCTGGAAGTTCTCCAGGGCTGTGCGATTCGCCCCCGGCGGGATTACGTCGCCGTCGCCGTTGCTCATGATCACCACCTGGGTGTTCGCGAGGGTGGCTGCGGTGAAGATGCCCGGGTCCTCGGAAACCGTGGCGGTCGTCACCATGAACCGGGAGTTCCGGTTGGATTTTTTGGATCAGTTGATACAGTTGAAGCTGGAAGGGCCGGAAAAAGGGCGCATCGAAAGCGCCCGAATCGCCTTCTACGAGCGCGAATTCCAATCCCTCCTCGAACTTCTCAAGCTGGAATCGGAGCGGAGCGGGCTTCCGGAGGAGCCTGCGGCAACGGAGGCCTTGCACGATTTGCTGATTCGCATCCGGCTCGGCCGAGGTTGAGCCGGTAATGATTTCCAGGTCGGATACGGGCTAAGACATTGTGTAGCAGATATCCGGATGCCGGGCGTCAACTCCTCATGCATCTACGGACTCTGGTTCTCCCCGTCTCATTTCTCCTCATGGCCTGCTGCCAGGATGCCGACCGCATCCGGCTAGCCTGCTCCTCCCTCCAGGACAATCACCGGCAGATTACCCGAATCGAAAAGGAGCTTGCCTCCCTGAGTTCGAAACCCTTTTCAGAGAAGATGGAAAAGCGCAAAGCTTACCTGGAAAAGCAACGCCGGATGTTGCTCGCGAGCAACGATCTTCAGAAGCCGGAATGCCATACACTGTTTTAGACACAGCATGGATGGTCTATTTCCGGTAAGGCAGAAAAGAAAAAGCCCCCCGGTTTCCCGGGGGGCTTTTGGAGCGGGTTAAGAGACTCGAACCCTCGACCTTCTCCTTGGCAAGGAGATGCTCTACCAACTGAGCTAAACCCGCTAGAGTCCGGAGGTTAACCCTCCGAAAAACAGCCGACAAATCTTAGAAACTGGCTTCGGCTCCGTCAAGGGTTGCTACCCCAGGAGCCGGTTTTTTTAGTGCCGCTCCCCCAAGCCACGCCCC
>CBILQL010000164.1:0-8827 GCA_966238865.1 uncultured bacterium | reverse complement strand
GCATTGGGACTCTCCTTTCCGGGCCGGGCCCGGGATGTCGGTGCGGGGAACAAGATAGGCCCGAAACGCCCGTCTACCCGTGACCGCGTTCACGTGGACCCGCTCCGTTGCCAGGCAACGCCTGTATCCGAACCGGCCTCCGTCGGATTCCAGGCGCCTGCCCTCCACCGGTTTCCGGGTCCCCACCGGATTGCGGTAAGACGGATGAAGGCCTTCCGGGAGTAACAAGTTTTATTTTTCAGGATGTGAAAATCGCCTTCCTCGGCACCGGCACGTCCCATGGCATCCCCGTGATAGGGTGCACATGCGCCGTCTGCCTCTCCCCCAACCCGAAGAACAAGCGCAACCGCACCGGTGTCTGGATCCGTGAGCCGGGCGGGCCGTCCGCGATCATCGACGTGTCCAACGAATTCCGCCTGGGCGCGCTGCGGCACGGCCTGGACCGCCTGGATTTCGCCCTCCTCACCCATGCCCATTCCGATCATATTTCGGGCCTCGATGATTTGCGCGTGTTCTCCCAGCGATCCGGGAAGCCGATGCCGCTCTACTCCGATGCGCGGACCCTGGCGGACATCCGCGGCCGCTTCGCATATGCGTTCAATCCGCCCAAGTACTACGGGGGCGGGGTGCCCCAATACCTACCCCGCGAGGTCGACGGACCCTTCGTCGAGGGTCCCTGGCGCGTGACTCCCCTGCCGGTCCTGCACGGCCCGGAACCGATTCTCGGCTGGCGGGTGGACGACTTCGCCTTCATCACCGACGTCACCACCATCCCGGATTCCACGCTCGAACTGATGCGGGGTCTGGAGGTGCTCGCGCTGGATTGCCTGAGGCGCACGCCCCATTCGACGCATCTCTGCCTGGATCAGTCCCTGGCCTATGCGGCCCGCATCCGCGCCAAGCGGACCTACCTGGTGCACCTGGCCCATGAGCTGGAGCATGAGGAGACGGAGCGGGAACTTCCCGCGGGCGTGCATGTGGCGTGGGACGGACTGGAGGTGGAGACAGGAACCTGACGGCGCGGCCGGGCAGCCATTCTGCCGGGTCCTCTCAAGCCGCCGACCCGCCTCCCAGCGCCGCCTTGAATTCCCGGAAGCTCTGATTCTTCCTGTCCCGTTCGGACAGCACGGTTTCCAGGCCCTCCAACGGCCAGGGCACCCTCAGATCCGCAGCATCCCAGGCGATGCCGGTTTCGGTGGCGGCGTTGTAGACGTTGGAGCACTTGTACTGCACCTCGGCGGTTTCCGAAAGCACCAGGAAGCCGTGGGCGAAACCCACCGGGATGAGGATTTGCAGGGGATCCTCCTCCCGCAGGACCACCCCATGGTGGCTCCCGAAAGTCGGGGAATCCGGGCGGATGTCCACGGCCACGTCCCAGATGGATCCGCGCGTGCAGCGGATGAGCTTGGCCTGGCCCGGCGTGCTCTGGAAATGCAGGCCGCGGAGCGTGCCCCGGCCCGAAAGGCTGTGGTTATCCTGCACGAAAACCGTGTCGATGCCGGCCTTCAGCAGGGTTTCCCGATTGTAGGATTCCTGGAACCATCCCCGTCCGTCGCGGAACAGCTTGGGACGTAGCATCAGCAGGCCCGATAGCGGCGTCGGCAGGACTTCCATGGGCCGTTAAAGTTACAAAATTGCCCGGGAACCGGGGAACAGGGACCGGGGACTGGATGGATGCGGCGCGAAAGGAGCGGGGTCTCGCGGATCCGGAAGGGCCGGGGAGCCTCTCCGGTGCCGCCAGGCCGGACGGCGGGTCGTTCAGACCTCCGTCGGACTTTCCTCTTCCACGGGCACTCCCGAATAATCGGGGCCTTGCGGGGCCCCCATCTCGGAGCTGTCCTGGAAATCCCGGAACATCCGGCTCTCCTTGCTCTCCCCCAGGTGGAGGAGGGTTGCACAATCCATGCAGTAGGCCATGTCCTTGTTCACCACGTACTCGCCCCCGTTGAGGCGTACCAGACACTTGATGCAATTGTTGTACACCCTATGAAACCACATTTCCAGCACCCTGAAGTCAACTGCTTTTCCCGGTTCGGCTTTGCCGGCTCCCGGTTTGACTTTGCCGGCCGCATTTGGCATTTTAACCGGTCATCATGCCCTCGCGTCGGCCCCTCTGGGGCAATGCGGCCCTGGCCATCCTGGCCCCGGCGCTGTTCCTCCTCCTGCTGGAGGGGCTGCTCGCGGCCGCCGGCGTCCGTCCGCTGGCGCTCACCGAGGATCCCCTGGTGGGCTTCTCCTCCCTCCAGCCCCTCTTCGTGGAGGATCCCGCCTCCGGCAACGAGCTCCTCAAGACCAATCCCGCCAAACTCACCCACTTCAACGCCCAGAGCTTCCCGCGGGAGAAGCCGGACGGCGCCTTCCGCATCTTCGCCGTGGGCGGCTCCACAACCTACGGGCACCCCTGGCGCGATCCCGTTTCGTATTGCGGCTGGCTGCGGGCGCTGCTGCCCGCCGCCGATCCCTCGCGTCCATGGGAGGTGATCAACGCCGGCGGCATCAGCTATGCCAGCTACCGCGAGGCCGCGCTGGTGGAGGAGATCACGCGCTACCGGCCGGACCTCATCCTCGTTTACAGCGGCCACAACGAATTCCTGGAGGAGCGCACCTACCGGGCCGCGACCGGGATCCCGGCCGTGCTGCGGGACGCCAGCGCCCTGCTCGATCGCACCCGCACCTACACCGTGATGCGCCGGGCCCTGCGCAAGGCGCGCGGGAGGAACGCGGCGGGACGGTCCGATGCCGCCAAGCCGCAGCTGGCGGAGGAGGTCGACGACGTGCTCGCCCGCACCATCGGCCCGCAGACCTATGTCCGCGACGACAGCCTGCGGCAGCGCGTCCTCGAGCATTACCGCCTCTCCCTGCGGCGCATGGCCGCCCTGGCGGAGGCTTCGGGCGCGAAGGTGATCTTCCTCACCACTCCCGGCAACGAGCGGGATTGCTCGCCCTTCAAGAGCGACCGCACCCCGGGTCTGTCCCCGGAGGCCGCCGCCCGGGCGGACGCGCTGCAGCGCCGCGCCGACAGCCTTGCGTCCGCGGGAGCCGGCGCCGAGGCGGCCGCCGCCCTGGATTCGGCCGTCGCGCTGGATCCGCGCAACGCCGCCCTCCTGTACCGGGCCGGCAAGGCCGCGCTGGCCGAGGGCCGCCACGCGGAGGCCAAGCGCCTCCTGGTGAGGGCCCTGGACGAGGACGTCTGCCCGCTGCGCGCCCTGCCGGCCATGCGGGATATCGTGCTCGAGGTGGCGCGCGAAACCGGATCCGACGCCGTCGACGTGACCGCGGCGCTGGAAGCCCGGACTCTCGCCCGCCTCGGCCACGACATCCTGGGCGAGCCGGAGTTCGTCGATCACGTGCATCTCTCCATCGACGAATACCGGCGCATCGCCCTGGCTGTGATGGACAGGATGGCCGCCGCCGGCGTCCTCCGCTCCCGGCCCGGCTGGGACAGCGCCGCCGTGAAGGCCGTGACGGACAAGGTGATGGCCGGCATGGGTCCGCGCGAGCTGGGCGAAGGCCTGCACAACGTCGCCAAGGTCCTCAACTGGGCCGGCAAGCACGAGGACGCGGCCCGCATCGCCGCCCAGGGCCTGGCGGTGGATTCCACCGGCCTCGAGGCCATCTGGAGCTCCCTGTTCGTGGGCGCCGCTTTGGAACGCCAGGGCCGCAGCGCCGAGGCCGTGCCCCATTACCGCCGGGCCGTGAGCCTGGACCCGGGCAACGAGATGTCCCGCGGCTTCCTCCGGGACGCCATGGTCCGCGCCGGGATGGAGCCCGCGCCGGGGACGGCCTCCGCGGCGCCTCCCGGGGCGGTTCCGGGGGCGGCCGCCGGAGGGGCGCAGGGGCCTCTGCAAGCGGGCGGAGCCGACGGGAACCGGGCCGGCCAGGGCCCCGCGGACAGGGCCGCCCTGCTGCTCGGCGAAGGCAAAGTACCGGAAGCCCTGGCCTATCTCGAGGGGCAGAAGGCGTCCATGGCCAAGGATCCCCGCCTGGCCTACCTCCTGGGCGAGGCGCTGCGGCGCAGCGGCAATCCCCAGGAGGCCGATGCCGCCTACCGGCGCGCCCTCTCCCTCGCCCCCGGGGACGGCCGCGCCTATCTCGGCCTGGCCCGGCTGGCCGAGCTCCGCGGCGACCTCCCCGAGGCCATCAACCTCTATTCCCAGGCACTGGCGGCCTCGCCGGACCTTTCCGAGGCCCGCTCCGCCCTCGCCCGCGTCCTGGAGGGGATGCCGATCTCCCCGTAACCGGCATGAGACCATACCCGGCATGATACTCTCCGGACCGCCCCGGGATCGGGCCCCATGAAGGTGCTCGGCCTCTCCGCCTTCTACCATGACAGCGCCGCCTGCCTGGTCGTCGACGGGCGCGTCGCAGCCGCCGCCGAGGAGGAGCGCTTCAGCCGGCGCAAGCACGACTCCGCCTTCCCGGCGGCCGCCGCCGCCTATTGCCTCGCCGAGGCCGGCCTCTCCGGCAAGGACCTGGACGCCGTGGCCTTCTACGAGAAGCCCCTGGTCAAGTTCGAGCGCATCCTGGAGAGCCAGCTGGCCTTCGCGCCCTCCGGCTTCCGCTCCTTCACCATGGCCATGCCGCGCTGGCTGCGGTCCAACCTCTGGATCAAGGACGCCATCGCCCGCGGGCTGGACTATGCCGGGCCGATCGTCTTTCCCGAGCACCACCTCTCCCACGGCGCGGCCGCCTTCTTCCCCTCCCCCTATCCGGAGGCAGCGGTGCTGACCATGGACGGGGTGGGCGAATGGGCCACCACCAGCTTCGGGACCGGATCGGGCAACCGCCTCTCCCTGCGCTCCGAGCTCCGTTTCCCCCATTCCCTGGGCCTCCTCTACACGGCCTTCACCTACTACCTCGGCTTCAAGGTCAACTCGGGGGAATACAAGGTGATGGGGCTCGCTCCCTACGGGAAGCCGGCCTACAAGGACCGCATCCTCGACAACCTCATCGATCTCAGGCCGGACGGCTCGTTCCGGCTCGACATGCGATACTTCGGGTACGGTGCGGGGCTCACAATGACCACCCCGCGCTTCCACGACCTGTTCGGGGGGCCGCCGCTCAAGGCGGGCGCGGTCCCGGACCGGCGCGCCATGGACATCGCCCGCTCCATCCAGGAGGTGCTGGAGGAGGCGGTGCTCCGCATGGGCCGGCACGTGCACAAGGAGACCGGAATGAAGCGCCTGTGCCTGGGCGGCGGCGTGGCCCTCAACTGCGTCGCCAACGGGCGCCTGCTGCGGGAAGGACCCTTCGAGTCCCTGTGGATCCAGCCGGCCTCCGGGGACGCCGGGGGAGCCCTGGGCGCCGCCCTGGCGGCCTGGCACGGCTACCTGGACGGCCCCCGCGACGCCGACGGGACATCCGATTCCCAGGGCGGTTCCTACCTGGGGCCCGCCTACGCGGCCGCGGACATCAAGTCCTTCCTGGAGGGCCGGGGCATCCCCTACCGGCAACTTCCCATCCGGGAGGTGGCAGCCACGGCCGCGGGCCTAATCGACGCCCAGAAGGTGATCGGCTGGTTCCAGGGGCGGATGGAATTCGGGCCGCGGGCGCTGGGCGCCCGCTCCATCCTCGCCGACGCCCGCAACCCGCGCATGCGCGACATCCTGAACGAGCGGGTCAAGTACCGCGAGTCCTTCCGGCCCTTCGCGGCCTCGGTGCTCGCGGAGCGGGCGTCCTCGGTCTTCGAACTGGAGGGCGGGAGCCCCTACATGCTGCTGGTGGCGCCGGTGCGCAAGGTGCTGCGCGCCGTGCTGCCCTCCATCACCCATGCCGACGGCTCGGCGCGCATCCAGACCGTGGACGGGACGGCGCCCCGGGCCTTCCGCGAGCTCCTGAAGGAGATGGACGCGCGCTACGGCTGCCCCGTGGTGATCAACACCTCGTTCAACGTGCGCGGCGAGCCCATGGTATGCAGCCCGCAGGAGGCCTTCGACTGCTTCCGGCGCGCGCGCCTCGACTACCTGTTCCTGGAGAACCTGCTCATCGACCGCGCCGACCTTCCCGAGCTCCCGTCCGAGACGGCGGCGCCCCTGGAGCTCGACTGATGGCCGCCACCTTCCATGGCGCTCCGTCCGCCGCCGCCGGGCACGGTAACACGTCTGATACGCAGCGCGCCGTGCGCCTGTTCCTGCTCAAGGCGCTGCTGTTCGCGGCGGTATGGGGGGCCCTGTTCTTCCGGGGGGAATGGCAGCGGTACGGGTATTGGCTGGGGACCTGGGCGGCCCTGATCGCCGTGGGCCTCCTCTTCCCCGCCCCGTTCCGCCCCCTGCGCCGGGCGGCGATCCGGCTGGGGGCCTTCCTTGGGCACGCCCTGTCCTGGCTGGCCCTCGCGGCCATCTATTGGATGGCGGTGGTGCCGGTGAGCCTTGTGGCGCGCGTGGCGGGCAAGCGGTTCGTGGAGAAGGGGCGGGATGCGGAAGCGGAGAGCTATTGGATCAGGCGCGACCCCGCTCCGGCGGACAAGGCGTCCTGGGAAAGGCAATTTTAGCGGCTAGAAGAGTGCATAGATGAAGGGGGCGATTGCGGATCCCTCGGTGAGCAGGATGAGAGCGGCCATGAGGACCAGCATCCCCACGATGGGCAGCAGCCACCATTTCTTGCGTTCCCGCAAGTAGAGCCACAATTCCCTCGCTATCGACAGCTTGCCCATCACCGCTCCTTCCGGACTCCGCCGACCGGTCAATTCGCAGAATATACCATCACGCTGGCATTCGGCATACGGAGGCAACCTGGCGGGTAGAAAAGAAAAAGGCCGGTTGAAGTTTCCTTCAACCGGCCTTTCGCGATTGGTAGCGGGGTCAGGATTTGAACCTGAGACCTTTGGGTTATGAGCCCAACGAGCTACCGGGCTGCTCCACCCCGCATCGTGTCAATTAAAATAACTTAAATCCCGGTTCCTGCAAGGGTCCGACCGCGCGGATCTGCAAACTTCTCCGTCAGGATGCAGACGCGGCCCGGGGCTTGCGCCTCGATCCACCCCCCGTCCAAAACGTAGCTTCAAAATGGGCAGGGGTGCTTATGAGTTCATACGCGAATCGTGTGCTTCGAGCCATCCGGTTGGAACCGGAGTTGTACGAGGAGGTGGAGGCCGATCACGGCGCCACCCGCCAGGCCATCGGCACCGTGGTGCTGGCCAGCCTGGCGGCCGGCTTGGGGGGCCAGCTCAGCGGGAGCCTCTACGGCCTTGCGCTGCACACCGTGGTCACCATGGTGGGCTGGTTCATCTGGGCCTTCCTGAGTTTTTTCATCGGCACGCGGCTGCTTCCCCAGACCCAGACGCGCTCGGACATGGGAGAATTGATCCGCTGCACCGGTTTTTCCAGCGCGCCGGGTCTCCTGCAGGTATTCGGCATCATCCCCGGCATCGGCACCATCGTACGGCTCGTGGCCTGGGTCTGGATGCTGATGGCATTCGTGGTGGCCGTGCGCCAGGCCCTGGATTATACCGGCACCGGCAGGGCCATCGCCGTATGCCTCATCGGATGGGTAGCCCTGTTGGCCTTGGATACCCTGGTCTTCATGTGGTCGGCGGGGCGGGCGACCCTATAGACCCCTAGCCGGCGTCAGATGGAACTTTTTTGACGCCTAGCCGCCGTCCAGTTCGCGGAACAGATCCTGGACGGCTTTCCGGGTTTCCAGGAAGACGAGGTTTTCGGAGAGGTGATTGAGCGCCAGGCGCGTGTGGTGGAAGGCCTCGCTCAAGGTGGTGAATACCGCCTCCAGTTCCATGCGACGGGCCAGGTGATGGGCCCCGGCCATGCGGAAATGGGCGCTGCCCATCTCCTCGTAGAATCCGACCCCTGGGGCGCCGCGGCGTTCCATGCGCCGGGCCAGGTAGCCCGGGAACAGCCCGGCAAGGAAAAGGGCGTAGTTGCCGATATGCGCCTGCATCTCGAAACGCCGCTCCCCTTCGCTCCGGTCCCGCAGCGCGATCATCTCGTGGAGGTATTCGAGGGGATGGGGCTCGGAGTCCGAAGGCCGGCGCCAGCGTTCGCCGGCGAATTCCGACAGCAGTTCGGCCACGTAATCGGCCACGTCCCGATCCTGGATGTCCGACCTCAGGAGGGAATGCCGCACCAGGATGTAGAAATAGAAATGCAGGGAAACCGGCAGGCACCCCTTCAGGTCCAGCACGGCGCGGAACAGGCGGGCATCGTCGAGGACGGCGTCGAAATCCTCCCGGTCCTCCAGGAGGCGCATCAGGGATCCGGAATCCCGGGAACCGGAAGGCAGAGTACCCGCGATGAACGCATAGTCCGAAGGGGTGAATTGGTAACGGCAATTGGCGCGGATGACCTTCATGCGTCGGATGCTCTCCTCTTCATGTTATCGCGCGGAACTCCGCATGCTTGAGCGGAGACGGGTCGCTTCCCTATCTTAACTTGCAATTACCGATTCTTTTCGGTCAGATAAGCGTAAATTTATCCCTTTTTGAGATTTTTTAGGGTGTTTGCGCGACTATACGCCTTCGCCCCATTCTGTTAATGGCTCTTCACCCCATCCTGTCCTGACGCTTATCGCGGTTCTGATTTCCAGTAGGCAGCCAATTCCGCCGGCAGGCTGTCCCAGGCCGCTAACAGGGCTTTGTCCAAGCGCTCGTCCAGGGCGGCGTCCAAATCGACACCGGGAGCCTTTTCCGAAAGGGCCATGGCCCATTCCACCCTGCCTTCGGCGACGTTCCAGAACAGGAGATGGAAGCCCCACTCCAGGTCTCCGGAATGCGAGTCGCGGGCCCGGGGAACGACGCTGGCCCATACCTTGGCGGGAAGCAGGAGATGGGTGGCGCCCAGGAGACCGCCGAGCTTGTCCAGGCGCCGGATGTCCA
>CBILQL010000163.1:0-8851 GCA_966238865.1 uncultured bacterium | reverse complement strand
CAGGGTCGCCGGCCTCGAAGCGCAGGTTGCCGGCCGCCGCCCAGAGCTCGCCGCGGGCGGGGCGCTCCCGCAGGGCCTGTTCCACGGTCACGGCGGCCTCCAGCGACCGGCCGGCTCCGCGGAGCGCCTTGGCCATGCGCAGGTAGGGGCGCACGTCGGCGGTGTCCGCGGCGGCGGCCTCCTGGTAGGTTTGCAGGCCCTGGTCCACCAGGCCCTTGCGCACGCGGAGGTCGCCCGCGAGGAGCAGGGCCCAGGCCTTGGGCGCGCGCGTCCTCGCGTTGTAACGCTCCAGGAAGGCCAGGGCCCGGGTGGTGTCGCCCTGCAGCAGGAGCACCTGGGCCAGGCCCGAATGCGAGGCCTCGTCCAGGCTGTCGGCGCGCAGGGCCTTCTCGTACCAGGCGGCGGCCTCGGCGAGGTCGCCGGCCTTCTGGGCCATCTCTCCGAGGCGGTAACGGGAGTTGGCGTCGGCGCTGTCCAGGCGGGCCGCCGCCTGGTAATGCCGGGCGGCCCCGGCCAGATCGCCCCGGATCTGGCAGAGGGCGGCCAGGTTCTGATGGGCCTTGAGGAAGCCCGGGGCGGCCGCCACGGCCCGCCGGTAGGCCTCCATCGCGTCCGGCAGGCGATCGAGGCGCACCATGGCATTGGCGAAGTTGAACCAGGCCACCGCCGTCTGCTCGCCGCGGCGCGCGCTCTCGCGGTAATGCAGGGCGGCCCGGGCGTAGGCGCCGCGCTCGTAGGCCGAATCGCCCTTGGCCATCAGGTTCTCGACCGGGGCCGCGGGGGCCTCCTCGACGGCGTTGTAATCGCGGAACAGGGCGCAGCCGGCGGCGAGAACGGCGCAGCCGGACAGGAACAGCAGGCGCCGGGCGCCGGAGAGTGCGGTGCGGAAGCGGCGGCGTCCCATCGGGGTCATTCCATCCGGAAGTCGAAGGGCTGGCGGATCTTCATGGGCACCGCCACCCCGCCCGCCACGGCGGGAGAATAGCGGCGCTTCTGCAGGGCCTTGCGGATGGCGTCCTCGAACCCGAAACCGGCCGGCGACCCGGTGATCTGGATGTTCTCGACGCGCCCCTCGGCGTTCACCACGAAGGTGGCTACGAAGCTGCCGGACAAGCCCTTGTCCAGTGCCTTGCGGGGCATTTCCGGATCGCGGGGCTGGGTCAGCTCCGGATCCTTCTCGGCCTGCCCCGGCTCGTAGGCGGCCTTGGCGGCGGTCCCGGACCCGGCCATGGGGCCGGTCCCGATGGCCATGCCGCCGCTGCCGGTGCCGAGGGCCAGGTCCAGGGAGATGTCGGTGCCGGGGCCCGCGTTCCCGTCCTCCTCGGCCAGGAGATCGGGAAGCTCGCTTTCCGGCTCCGCCTCCGGCTCGGGCTCCGCCTCGGGCTCGGCCTCCGGCTCCGGCGGCGGGACGGCCTCGATCACCTCCTGCAGTTCCGGGGGCTTCTCCGCCTCCGCCGCCGGCGCCGAGAACTTCTTGTAGGCCAGGTAGCCGCCCGCGAGCACGACGGCGACGGGCAGGAGGGCCAGGGCCGTCTTCCAGACATGGATGCGATGCCTGGGGGGCAGCACGATCTTGAGCGACGGGGGCAGGGAAGGGGACTGCGCGGGGCGGCGGCGCGTGTATTCCCGGCGGCGGCGGACGGCGATCATGTCAGCCTCCCGCGGCCCCGGCCGAGGCGGCGCGCACCTTCAAGGCGTAGCGGCCTACGCCGGCCGAGCGGATGAGGTCGAGCACCTCCACCACGCGGGAATAGTTGAGGGCCTCGTCGGCGGAGAGCAGCACCTGCACGGTGCTGTCCTTGCGGATGCTCTCCCGCAGCATGCGCTGGGCGCCGGTGGCGTCCACCACGCGGCCGTCGAGGCGCAGGGTGCCGGACTTGTCCACCGCCAGGGTGATGGGGGCGGCGCCGCCGCTCACGCCGGTGGCGGCCTTGGGCACCTGCACCGGCACGTTCCTGGAGTTCTGCACCACCGCCGTCACCATGAAGATGATGAGCAGCACCAGCATGATGTCCACGAGCGGCACGATGTTGATGGCGACGATGCCGCCGCCCTTCTTCGTCCCGCCGACGTCACCGGCCATGTGGGTTCGCCTCTTCGCGCTTGCGGCCGTCCGGCCTCGCCTGGTTGGTGGCGTCGGGATGGGCGCCCTGGGACTCGATGCGGGCCACCGTGTCGAGCCCGGCCGCCAGGATGAGATGGCGCAGCTCGCGCGCCTCCTCCAGGACCACCTTCACGCTGTGGGTCAGGTTGTTGAAGAAAATCACGGCCGGGATGGCCACGCCCAGGCCCAGGGCGGTGGCGATGAGGGCCTCGGCGATGGCGGCCATCACCTGCAGCTGGGCGTCGGCGCCGCCGCCGCCGAGATGGGCGAAGGCGTCCAGGATGCCGAGCACGGTGCCCAGGAGGCCGATGAAGGCGGCGTTGGAGGCCACGTTGCCGAGGTAGTTGAGCCCCTTGCTGAGGCGGCGCTCCTCGATGGACTCCTGGGAGGCCATGAGCTGCTCCAGCGACTCGGGCGAGAGGTCCATGTTGTCGAAGCCGAGGCGCACGATGCGTCCGGCCACGGTGTGCACGTCGGCTTTCCCGACCACCGATTCGGCGCTCTCGCGCCGGGTGAGGGCCTGGAACAGCTTTTTGCGCATGGCGTCGGCGTCGGCGGCTTCCCGGCGAACGAAGGCGCGGCGGCGGATGTACACGATGAGGCAGCCGATGCCGAGCAGGATGAGCAGGGCCAGGATGGCGCGGGCGATGAGCAGCGGCACCTGGGAGAGGGGTCCGTTCTTGAAGTCGAAGATCCGGGCGTACCAGCTCTTCTCCGCCTGCAGGAAATAGCCGGGGCCGTCGGCCTGGGCCTGCATGGGATCGACGGGAAGCTCCAGCTCCCGCGACCCGATGCCGGTGAGGATGGCGCGCTGGGTGGCCGGGAGGATGTTCTCGTGCCAGGCGTAGGGGGCGTCGCCGGACCCGGAGCGGGCCAGGATGCCGGTCGCGTTGTCCTTGGCCAGGTACCAGCCGCCGATGCCGGTCACGCGCACCCGCATACCGAGCGCGGTGCCGCCGGAGGCCAGGGGGATGGGGCCCTCCTCCTTCTCGATCTGGCGGGAGAAATCCCATTCCTTCCGGTATGCTCCGAAGAGCGGCTCGAGACCGTCCAAAGGCCCCGGATAGGACTCCAGGCCGCGCACTACCTGGGTGACGGCGGCGAGGCGCGCCTCCTGGTTCCAGGGCAGGCCGTATTTGATCCGGTCCATCAGCATCTGCGACCGGTCGATCATCTCCTGGCGCAGGGCCTCGGTCTTCTTGACGAAGGGATCGGGGCCGGCCTTCGCCTCGGCGGGACGGGACAGGGCCTGGGCCACATCCTCGAGCAGGCGCGCGCGCTCGGAGGCGGCGGCCTCCAGGCTGTCCCGCACCCGATCCAGCTCGGCCTGGTAGGCTTCGCGGGCGTCGAGCTGGGCCTGGCGGAGGCGCCAGCGCAGGTTGGAGAGGCTGTCGCGGGAGGCCTGCAGCCGGGCCAAGGTCGCCTCGGCGGCCTTGAGGGCGGGATCCTCCTTGGGCGCCTTGGTCTTTGGGGCCGCGGCGGCGGGGCCGGCCAGGAGGGCCACCAGCAATACGGCGCAGCCCTTAGCGGCGGCCAGCAGGCTGGCGCCGGCTTTGGCGGTGGCGAAGCGGTTCATGGCTGACCTCCCGAGACCAGGCCGAAGGGTACGGGCACGAAGCCGGGCTGTTCCCCGGCGGTGGCCATGCGGACGATTTTGAGCAGGTTGTCGCGCCGTTCGGCGGTCAGGCTTTCCTTCCAATGCCATCCCCGATCGTCCTTGAACCGGTAGGCGCCGGTCTTGCCGTCCTCGGTGACGAAGCCCTCGAACACGCCGCCCACCCGCACGTACCAGCCGTTCACCGGGGCGCCGGCCAAGGTGGTGTAGGAGCCGGCCGCAGCCTCCACCTTGCCGGCCCAGGCCAGGAT
Source organism: uncultured bacterium (assembly GCA_966238865.1). Lineage (GTDB taxonomy): Bacteria > Fibrobacterota > Fibrobacteria > UBA11236 > UBA11236 > CBILQL01. Next base: position 4,881 of record CBILQL010000163.1, on the reverse strand, counting down.
CTCGGAGAGATGGTCGAAGGCCTGGCCCAGGCCCTGGTCGGGGGCCACCACTCCCGTGCGCAGCCCGCGCGCGAGGTCCTTGAGGGCCCGCTCCTTGGGTTCTGCGTAATACGGCAGCTCTTCCCGGGCCAGCTTGAGGAGCACGGCATCCACCTGGCCGGCCAGGGCTTCCGCGAACCTCCGGTTCCAGGCCTGCAGGCGTTTCTGCTCGTCGGCCTGGGCCTGGCCTGGCCTCCCCTGTGCGGCCAGCAGGGTGCGCAGGCTGTCGGCTTCCCGGCGGGCGCGGCGGGCCTGGTCGCGCATGTCCCCGAGCCGGGCGCGGGTGCTCTTCTCGGAGGCGGCCTTGCGGGCCTGCTCCGATTGGTACATTTGCCGCTCGGTTTCGACGTCCCGTTCCAGGGACTCGATTTGCCGCTGGACCGAAGCCAGGTCGGCCAGGGCCGGGACCGTCAGGAGTCCGTTCAGGATGATTGCAAGAAGAGTTCTTGGCATGCGTCCAAGTAAGCAATCCGGTGGGACAGATTCGTTTCACCCGTATTTCATTCATGTTTTAGGCGACGATGAGTCGCTTTTTTCCGGGAATATTTGCGGGTTTTGAGACCGGCTGCGCCGGGAATCGGGAGTTTCATGGGCGCCGGGTGAATCCACAGGCTTTCCACAATTGTGAATAGATACCTGTTCCGCGCGTGATGTATCCGCAATGCATCCGAAACATGCGGGTAACGGTATTCGCGGAGCAGGAAGGATAGATTCGCAGGGCAGTTTCCCGCGCCCGGCGGACGGGGCGGACGCGTCGCGGCAGGATGGGGGATCCCCGCGCGTGAAACAGGCGCGACATGGCGACTGGGACCGGCTACAACCGAACAGCAACATCGGCCCCTTATCTTTTGGCGCGAAAGGAGATTGTGACCATGGAAGCCCTCCGCGTGAACCCCGATTCCCTGCCCCGCCTGCCTTCGGGATCCGACGCCCGATTCCGCCCCTTCCGCCGCGGATCCTGCATCGTACGCCTGGCGGGCAGCCTGCCCGACCTGGAAGCCTGCCTGGCGCTGGAGCGCGGGAACCCGGCCCCCTGGCGGGGCCGGCTGGCCGAGCCCACCTCCGTCCCCGATTGCGACTTCCTGATGGCCGCCGACCTGGGCAGCCGTATCCTGGGGGTATGCCGCCTGTTACCCCTCCGGCCCGAGGAGGTGCGCCACTCCCTGCCCGGGGCGCCCCGAGGCGGCGCCGGGAACCCGCGTATCGCCGGCCCCGCCGGCTCCGCCGCCCTGCTCACCGCCTTGCGCTATTCCTGTCGCGGCGTGCTGGAGGCGGGCGGCATTGCGGTAGCCGACGGTATCGGGGAGCCGGAGACCGCCAAGGTGGTGGAGGCCCTCTGGGAGGGTCTGGCCGAATACATGTCCGCCCTGGGGTACGGGTATGTCCTGGGTCGCGAGCTGGTGAACCCGCCGCCGGGCCTGGCTTTGGAGGTGGTGCTCCGCATCCTCCAGGACGATCACGGCCTGCATCCGGACCTGGAGGCCGGCACCGTCAGCGCCCGCCACGATTGGGCCCGCCCCGCGGCCGACCCATCGGATCGGGCGGGACGGGCGGACCGGATCGGGCCGGAGGTTGACCGCTCCGCTCCCCGTAGCCAGGCCCGGGACTGGCTCCCCAATGGGTTCCAGGAAGGCCTCCGGCGGGGCATCCACCTCACCGGCGGCCCAGTGCACTCCTCGCTCGCCGAAGGGCTGGAGTTCTTCTGGGTGGCCTCCAGCGAGCTGCTGCGCCGGGATGGAGACTCCTTCGACCTCCCGCACGGCGCCTTCCCCGCCGCCTGATCTCAAATCGCCGGGCCGCATATCGCGGCCTTGCCCGCAACCTCCGCATCCGGGCCCGGCAGGGCGCTCCAGCCCATGCTTTTTCCTACCTTTCAGGCCCGGGGACCCCATGAAGCAATACCTGGACTTGGTGCGGCAGATTCTCGAAAACGGCGAAAAAAAGCAGGATCGTACCGGCACGGGCACCCTGTCCCTGTTCGGCATGCAGGCCAAGTACGATTTGCGGGAGGGATTCCCGCTGGTCACCACCAAGAAGACCCTGTTCGACGGGGTGCTCCGGGAGCTGCTCTGGTTCCTGAAGGGGTCCACCAACATCAACGACGGCCTCAAGCAATACACGCCCATCTGGAACGCCTGGGCCGGGGAGGACGGCGAGCTGGGGCCCATCTACGGCTACCAATGGCGCAAGTGGCCCAAGTACGTGGAGGATCCGCAGACCCGGCAATGGCGCCGGGAGTCCGTGGACCAGATCCAGGCGGCCCTCGACACCATCCGCAAGAACCCCGATTCCCGGCGCATCATCGTCAGCGCCTGGAACGTCTCGGACATCGACAGCATGGCCTTGCCGCCCTGCCATGCGTTCTTCCAGTTCTACGTGGCCGCGGGCCGCCTCGACATGCAGATGTACCAGCGCTCCGCGGACATGGCCCTGGGGGTGCCCTTCAACATCGCCAGCTACGCCCTGCTGCTGCAGATGTTCGCCCAGGAAACCGGCCTCGTTCCCGGCATCCTCACCCACACCCTGGGCGACGCCCACATCTACCTCAACCACGTGGAGGGCCTCAAGGTCCAGCTGGAGCGCAAGCCCCACTCCCTGCCCACGGTGCGCATCGCCCGCAAGCCCTTCTTCGATCTCGCCTTCGAGGATTTCACCCTCGAGAACTACGTCCACGAGCCCTTCATCAAGTTCCCGGTGGCGGTGTGACGGACTCCTCCTTCAGCCTGGTGGTCGCCGCCGATCGCAAGCTCGGCATCGGCCGGGGCGGCAGCATCCCCTGGAAGCTGAAGGGGGACATGAAGTTCTTCCGCGAGATCACCACCTGCCCGGACCCGGAGGCCGTGCACGCCCGCTACCGCCTGGACACCGGGCACCGGGACAAGCGCCGGTTCCCCTGGGACAAGTTCCCGGTGGAACTGGGCCCGGCCGCCAGGCTCCCCGCCGCCGACGCCGGCGCCCGCAACGCCGTGCTCATGGGCCGCAAGACATGGGACTCCCTGCCCCCCGCCTTCCAGCCCCTGCCGGGCCGGCTCAACGGCGTCCTCAGCCGCACGCGCCTCCTCGGCTTCCAGGGCTCCCACCGCTGCTGGGCCTCCCTGGACGAGGCCCTCACCGAGCTGCGCGCCGACGGCAGCGTCCGCAACTGCTACGTGGTGGGCGGCGGCCAGATCTACGCCCTGGCCATGTCCCATCCCGAATGCGCCCGCATCTACCTGACCACCGTGGACGCCGAGTTCCCCTGCGACACCTTCTTCCCCGACCCCTTCCCGGCCTTCGTCGAAACCGCCTCCTCTCCGATCCTGGAAGAGAGCGGCATCGCATACCGCTTCCGCCTGCTCGAACGCGCGCCCTAGGGGATCCCCCGATTCGGAGCGCCCGGATTTTACCGGAAGTTTACCGGTAGTTTACCGGTGACTCCCGGTAACGCCGGTGGTACAATGGCCCATGCCATCCATAGGAGTAGACATGGCCATTCGCGCATTGAAATTGCTTTCCGCTTCCGCATTCGCCCTGGCCGCGGTTGCCGCGGCCCAGACCACGGTCACCCAGGGGGAATCCCACCAGTTCCGGGTCCTGAAGGACGACCCCAAGGCGGTCGCCGACAAGCTGATCTCCCTCAACGGCGCCACGGCCCATTTCTCCGGCGCCGAGGGCCTCAAGGTCGGCGCCGGCGCCAACGTGGTGTGGGGGCTCATGGACCGCCTCCAGCTCCAGGGCGATCTCGTCTGGTACTACCTGAGCATCAACAATGCCGGAGGCGTCAATTACGACCTCGAGGGCGGCGCCGCCTACACTTTGCTGGAGAAGACCAGGACGGACGACATCAAGGTCATCCTCAAGTTCAGCGAATCGACGAGCGGGAACGTGCGCACGCAGTCGGCCACCTTCATCAACTCCCAGGGCACGCACCTGACCTCGTACAAGGCGCGCGCCGGAGTCTACAGCAAGCGCTCCGGGGTCAAGGTCGACGACAAGCCGGGCACGGAGGAGACCTCCTTCACCGCGCACGGCGTCTACGCCGGCCTGGAGATGGCCAAGCAGGCCGCCCTCTTCACCGAGGTGGACGGCCGGAAGGGCGTGACCTCGGGCTTCACCCGCTTCTACGCGGACGTGATGCTCCTGCCCGCCATCGGCTACGACGAGCAGGGCTCCGCCGACGACCCGTCCATCTTCGGCTTCCGCGGCGGCATGGCCGCCTACCTGAACCCGAACGCGCGCAACCACTCCGAATACGGCCGGCTGGAATTCTTCCAGGTCTGGCCCACCCTGTTCGCCAAGATCGAGGCCGGCATGCGCGGCGGCGAGGGCTGGTTCTTCCACATGGGCGGCGGCATCACCCTCTGGCGCAACAAGTAAACCCCGACCCCCCGGGGCCTGCCGCACACCCCCTACGCGGCAGTCCCCGCCCCGCCTCTCTTCCCTTGGATGCTTCCTCCCCCCATCTTTCCATCCTCCTCCTTCCCCCACCTCTTTCCTCCTCACTCCTTCCATCTCCGACCTGATAGCGGTCAATTCCCTTGGACCGCACCGGATGGTCGCGTGGGAGGGGTTGGGGGATGGCGTGCGGCCCGGGGCTTGTCGGAGCGACCGACGCGCGCAGCGGGGTGGGGGCGCGCGTTTCCGCCCGCGGAGGCCAGCGGCAGGGATGAACAGCGTTGCGGAAACGCGCGCGGGGCCGCCTGGCTTCTACCGCCCCGCTGCGGAGGCCCGCGCAGCCGCCTCAAGCGGAGGGAGCGCAGACTCCCCCGCCCCGGGCCGCACGCGCTGGCGAAGCCGCGGCTCAATCTGCTGGTGGTCGCCTCCACCCTGCTCAGCCCGCTCACCACCCCGCTCGCCCTGGCG
>CBILQL010000162.1:0-8856 GCA_966238865.1 uncultured bacterium | reverse complement strand
TCAAATCTTTATTCTCAACTTTTATTTTCTTACTCGCATGGTGAAGTGCGAAAGCATTTTGCCATGCCGCCGTTGTACGATGGTTTTTATTCCCTAAGATTCAAATCATTTTTCCAAACGCTCAGGAGATTTCCCCTTGCTCTGATTCATGATTTGGATTTCTTTCCATGTCACCCGTCTTTACCGCTCCATGCATCGCGAAGTATTTCCCGAGCGCTTTTCAAAATCAGGATGCAAATAGCAACACTTACGGCCAAATCCGGGTATGGCGATTCGGTCCAAGCGGTCAGCAAACCGGATGCAATCACCGCCAGATTTGCCAAAACGTCGTTCCTCGAAAATATGTAGGATGCGCGCATGTTCACGTCTCCATCCTTGTGAACCGCGATCAACCGGAAGCAGGCGTAATTCGCGGCCACCGCCAATGCCCCCACTCCCATCATCCAGAATCCTTCCGGATCGTGTCCGAATCTCAGACGCCGGTAAGCTTCCGATAGAATCAGGATTGCCAGGAGGATTTGGGAAATTCCGCTGAGTCCGGCGGCGTAAGCCTTGTACCTGCGGGAACGGCCAACCGCATAAAGGCCGATTCCGTACACCGAGGCATCGGCCAGCATGTCCAACGCATCCGCCAGTAGGGCCGACGATTCAGCTACCCAGCCGGATAACCCTTCCACGGCGAACATGGCGGAATTGATTCCGAGAAGGATAAGCAGGGTTTTGCGCTCCTGCCCATTTTTGGCCTCCAATTCGCAATCGCAATTCGACATGCCGCCTTCCGATCCGTCTAGTGCCCGTGGCCTTCATGGCCAGGAGTATCATTGGCAGCAGCCTCCTTTTTTATGGCGGGCTTGTCATGATTCTCCAGTTCGGGAAACTGCTTCAAGATCATTTCCACTTGGGATTTCAACTTTCCGAGTTGGGCCTTCGCCTTTTCCGGCTGCTTGCCATCCATGTACTCGTCAACCTTATGCGCCATCATCCCCAGGTTCTTCGCATATCCATTCACCCGCTTTTTTTTGGCGGGATCGACGGGGGCTTTGAGGGCGATCAAGTCCACCCCAAGGGCTTCGATAGTTTCCAGGCAGGCATGAAATGCGTCATGATTTGGGGAAGCGATTTCCTTGTCCAAGCAAGCCAGGTTTTCATGCAATGCCGCAGAGATTTCCAGGATACTCGTCTTTCCGGTGCCCGTGGCTTCTTTCTCGTGGTCTGCATGGCCATCATGGTCGTCGTGACCCGCATGGCCTTTGTGCTCATGTCCGTCCTTCTCGGAGGCTTTGTTCGAATGGGCGGAATCCTTACCTGATTTCCCGGCTGCAAATACCGGCCCAGAGATGGTAAAAGCGCACACCAGTGCGGCGCTGCAAGAGAAGGTTCGAATCACTTTTTTCATGAGTTCTCCTTTGTATTAATTGGTTTTGAGAATATGGGGAGCCGAAATTACGGCTCATTACCCTTGAGTTGATCTTCTTTTCGATGGAAGAGACCGTAGAGGACGGGAAGGACCAGCAATGTGAGGGCCGTTGATGAAAGGATTCCTCCGATGACGACAGTGGCCAATGGCCGCTGAACTTCGGCCCCGGTACCCGTAGCCAAAGCCATAGGGACGAAACCGAGGGATGCCACCAAGGCCGTCATAAGGACGGGCCGAAGCCTTGTGATCGATCCCTCAAGAACCGCCTCGGCCATGAGTTTCCCCTCGACTCGAAGCGTTTTAATCATTGAGACCATGACCAAGCCGTTGAGAACGGCGACACCGGAAAGGGCTATGAATCCGATTCCGGCTGAAATGGAAAGAGGAATACCCCGAATCCACAACAGAAGAATTCCCCCTGTAAGGGCCAGGGGGATTCCCGTGAAGACAAGCAAGGAGTCCTTGAAATTTCCGAGGGTCATGAAAAGAAGGATAAAGATGAGGAGCAGGGCAATCGGCGTGACGATTTCCAACCGCTTGGAAGCGGAAAGCAACTGTTCGAATTGGCCGCCCCAATCCAGCCAATATCCCGCCGGCAGCTTGACCTTTTGCTTGATGGCAGCCTGAGCTTCTTCTACGAAAGAACCGAGATCCCTGCCTCGGACATTGGCCGTGGCCACGACCCTCCTCTTTCCGTCCTCGCGGCTGATTTGATTGGGTCCGGGCGACAGGTCGAATTCGGCTACGGCGGATAGAGGGACATAGTCGAGCGCCCTTTTCTCCCCTTCGCGGCCCGAAATCAGGGAAGCGTGACGGAATTCAGCATCCCGCGTGGGCAAGGGAATAGGCAGCCGCTTCAAGGCATCCATATCGGAGCGCAAGCGTTCGGGAAGCCGGACGATGATGTCATGTCGCCGATCCCCTTCGAAGACTTCTCCGGCATTGATGCCGCTAAGAGCCACCGAGACCACTTCCTGCACTTCGGACAGCTTGAGGCCATACTGGGCGATTTTTTTTCGGTCCAACTTCACGGTCAAGAGGGGCAGGCCGGTCACCTGCTCCACCTTGACGTCGGACGCGCCTGGAATTCCGGAGAGAACTTTGCCCACCTCTTGGGCCGTTGAAAGGAGCAAGTCCATATCATCCCCGAATACCTTGACTCCAACGTCGCTGCGAACACCGGAAATCAGTTCGTTGAATCTCATCTGGATGGGCTGGGTGAACTCGTAGTTGTTCCCGGGAACCTTGTTCAAGGCCGCCTGCATGGCTTCAACCAGTTCCGCCTTGGGTCGGCCCGGATCCGGCCATTCCTTGCGAGGCTTGAGCATGACGAAACAATCCGCCACATTGGGCGGCATGGGGTCGGTCGCGATTTCCGGTGTACCGATTTTGCTGAAGACGGTTTTCACTTCGGGAAATTCCAGAATTTTTTTCTCTACGGCATGTTCCATCTCCGTGCTTTGGGTAAGGCTGGTTCCGGGTATCCGCATGGCATGGAGGGCGATATCCCCTTCGTCAAGGCTTGGGATGAATTCGCTTCCCATGCGCGTGGCCAATAGCCCGGTCAAGGCAACTAGCACGGTCGCAAGAGCAAGAACCACGGGACGGTTTCGGAGCGACTTGTTCATAAGCGGTATGTAAAGCCTTTTCGCCCATCGCATCGCGATGTTTTCCTTTTCCGAAATTTTTCCGGTAAAGAACAAGGCCACGGCTGCGGGGATGAATGTGATGGAAAATAGCATGGCACCAAGCAGGGCCGTAATGACGGTCAAGGCCATGGGCCGGAACATCTTCCCTTCCACCCCGGTCAAGGTGAGGATAGGTAGATAGACCGCCATGATGATGAAGACCCCGAAAATACTGGGCCGTATCATCTCCTTGGTAGCGACGTGGACGATCTCGAAACGCTCCGAGCGGCTCATCAGCCGCCCCAGTCGGTGTTGCTCTTCGCCCATGCGTCTCAGGCAATTCTCCACGATGATGACGGCTCCGTCCACGATGATGCCGAAGTCTATGGCTCCGAGGCTCATCAGGTTTCCGCTGATCTGGTTCTCCACCATGCCGGTGATGGTGAACAACATGGAAAGCGGAATGACCATGGCGGTGATAAGCGCGGCCCGGATATTTCCCAGGAATAGGAAAAGAATCACGATGACCAGGACCGCGCCTTCGAGCAGGTTTTTCTTGACCGTTTCGATGGTCTTGTCCACCAATTGGGTGCGGTCATAAACGGTCTTCGCCGAGACGCCTTCCGGAAGGCTGCGGTTGACATCATCCATCTTGGCCGCGACCCGGCTTGCGACCGTCCTGCTATTCTCTCCCATGAGCATGAAAGCTGTTCCAAGAACCACTTCCTTTCCGTCCTTGGTGGCCGATCCGGTTCGAAGCTCCTTCCCCAGTCCCACTTCCGCAACATCAAGAATCCGAATGATCGCTCCATCGCGATTTTGCACCACGATTTGCCTGATGTCCTCGATGCCTGCGACCTGTCCCGGAGTCCTGACCAGGTACTGCTCGCCCCGGCGCTCGATATATCCCGCGCCCTTATTGTTATTGCTGGAAAGAAGAGCGTCCACGATGTCCGGAAACCCCAGGCCATAGGCCATGAGTTTGCGCGGATCCGGCGTCACGTGAAATTGCTTGGTGAAGCCTCCTATGCTGTTCACCTCGGTCACGCCGGGCAGGTTGCGGAGCTGGGGTTTAATGACCCAATCCTGAAGTGTCTTGAGGTCCATGGCATCATAAGGCGTGCCGTCCGGCTTCAACGCATCGGGCTTGGCTTCTACCGTCCATGTGTAAATCTCACCGAGGCCAGTGGAAATGGGTCCCATGGCCATATCCACACCGGCGGGCAATTTTTCTTTGGCTTCCTGGATACGTTCATTGATGAGTTGCCGCGCGAAGTAGATGTCCGTCCCATCCTCGAATATGACCGTCACCTGGGAAAGACCGTACCGGGAAAGGGAGCGGGTTTCGCTGAGCCCGGGAAGACCGGCCATAGAAGCTTCCACCGGGTAGGTGATGCGCTGCTCAACCTCCAGGGGTGAAAAGCCCTGCGCTTCGGTATTGATTTGCACCTGGACATTGGTGATGTCGGGAACCGCGTCAATGGGAAGCCGCCCATAGTTCCAGACACCAAGCCCGCCAATTCCAAGGGTGACGAGCAGGACCAGCCACCGCTGTGCAATGGAGAAGGAAAGGATTTTTTCAATCATGTTCAGACCTTGCTTTCACTTTAAACAGCGTTTTCCTGCGATTCACCTGTGCGGATTCGGATGACGTCTTCCAGGGTCCGAATGGTGATGATCCCGTCACCTTTGCGGCCGGTATGCGCATCCTTCTGGATAGTCTCCATGACCTTGGGGGCCAATTCGTCGGAGCAAACAACCTCGAGAATCACCTTTCGATGGAGGAAAATGTCCTCGGTCTTCGGCTGATAGGATCCGCCCGGTCCCACGCCCCGACCCTGGCCGGTCACTTCATGCAAGGTGAAGCCTGGAAAATGCTCCAGAGCATGCAGACCCTTGATGACCTTGTCGAGCATATGCGGCTGAATGATCGCCCTGACTTCTTTCATGACCGGCTCCTTTCTTCAATGTTCATGCTTGGCCTCACCCTTGCCGATCTCGGCCTTGATGATGAAGCTGTTTCCCGAGCAATACACATCTCCAGGGCCCACTCCCGAGAGAACTTCGGCCCATTCTCCGTCTCGGACACCAACTTCCACTGCCCGTGCCTCGAATGCATTTTCCTCCTGGACGAAGACGACCTCTTTGCCGTCAAGGGTCTGGATGGCGTTTTCGGAAATAGCCATAGGCACTTCCTCGGTTTCCAAAGTCACTTGGCCATCCACGTAGAGCCCCGGCCTCCAGAGTCCGGTGGGATTGGGCACCACGATGCGGGCCAGCATGGTCTGGGTATTCTCCGCTCCAATCGGGGATAGGTAGGAGATTCGACTTTTTACGGCAGGCGACTCCTTGTCCATTTTGACCAAAACTTCCTGACCGACCTTGAGACGGTTGAAGTCCTGGCGGTGGACATTCAGATCGATCCAAACCGTGCTCAGGTCCGCCACGGTGTACAGGAGATCTTCCTCGGCTACGACTTCGCCCGGATTGACGTTTTTCTGAATGACGGTGCCGGACATCTGGGAAATCACGTTGTAGGGCGCCAGGCTTTCATTGCTCTCAATCACAGCCAGCACTTGGCCTTTGGAGACCTTGTTCCCCAAGTGATGCCGGACTTCCTTCACCACTCCGGCGAAGCGGGGCATCATGCGGGCGACCTTGTCCTGGTTCGCCTGCACCAGCCCGTTCAGGGGCAAGGCTTTGCGGATAATCCCGGCTCTTACCGTGTCCAAGACGATACCCGAGTTTCGGATAGCCTCAGCGTCGAATTCCACTCGCTTCCCATGCCCTTCATGTCCACCCCCCTCGTCTCCATGCCCCTCATGGCCCCCGGCCTCCTCTTCATGGCCACCATGCTCATGGGAATCCACCACTTTCTCGTTCTCCATCCGCAGGATGAAAAAGCCCAGGACCAACCCGATACCTGCGATCAGGACGACGGGAAGGAATTTCCGATTGATGTTCATTGGGGTTCTGCCTTTCCTTGATTTTTCTGACGGCCGGAGGAGACCAAAGATTGAAGCTCGTTCCAATCCTTGTGGTAATCGGCCAAGGTGGAAACGAAGCGTGTGCTCAACTCAAAAAGGGTTCTCTGGCTGTCCAGCACTTCCAGAAAGCTGAGCTTGCCCATCCGGTATGCATCACGCGAAGCCTGCAAGGTCTTTTCGGATTCCGGGAGCAGTTCATCTTTCAGGTGGGTAACCTCCTCGCTCTTGGCCATAAGGGACGCATGCAAGATGTGGAGGCGGGCCGACAAGCGCGAGGCCACCGCCTGCTTTTCCTTTTCCGACTTGGCTACACGATGTCCGGCCTCCCGGATGCTTCCCTGATTGCGGTTGAATACGGGCAAGGGCATGGATACGCCTGCCACCAGGGCCATGTCGCCGTTGCCCCCGTCGTTTAATTGCCGAACCCCGGCCCCCAGGGAGAGATTGGGTATTCTTTCGGCCCTTGCAGCATCCTCAGTGAATCGGCGCTGCGCCACCTCGGTTTCCCATCGGGCAAAATCAGGATGGGAATTCAACTGCGGCAATAGCGCTTCAAGTGGTGGCAAGGCGGGAATTCCGCGGAGATCGCCTCTTACCCCTTTGAAAGCTGGTGGATCGTTGGACCAGAAGGCGGCGAGTTTGATGCAGGCCGCCCGCATGTCCTGTGCCGCCCGGTCGATTTCGATATGATTGAGGGAATAGGCCATCTTGGCCTTCATCTCTTCCGTGGCCGGAGCCTTGCCTGCATTATGCCGGAGCTTGGCGGTTTCAAGAATCTGCTGATTGATCTCCAAGCCTTCCTGTAGGATCCGGAGCTTTTCCTGGGCGGCCAGAACATCGGTGAAGGCGCTACGGACCTCCGCTTCAAGGTTCAGTTGAGCGGCCTTGAGGTCCCATTCCGCCAAATTTTTGTCCGATCCGGCCAGCCGTTTGCGAGCCGCTCGTTTCCCTCCCAATTCCAACACCTGCCCAACGCCTACGGTGGTTTCCAACCCATTTACGCCAGAAAGGTTCCCGCTTCCGGCAAAATTCTCGGCCTCAAGGCTGATTTCCGGGTTTGGAACCGTACCCGCCTGATGGATACGAGCATCACGAGCCTTGATTTCCAGGTGTTGGGCGGCCAGTTGCGGGTTACGCTCGAAGGTCCTGGACAGCGCATCCTCCAAAGAGAGGCTATCAGACTCGGAAGGTGGGCCAACCTCTGCTCCCTGGACGGTCAAAACCGACAAAGTTAAAGCGGAACAGACTTTCCGGATGGCAGCAAAACCAATCGAAAACTTTGAATTGTGAACCATGTACGATCCTCTCCATGCGAAAAATCAAGGCGGAAAAACGCAGGGGAAAACAAAAACGGGCCAGCCTGAAAGGCTCGACCCGATTGTTAATGAGGATGATTTAAACGAGGAGGCGGATGGTGCGCAAATGCACCAGATGCTGGCTTGCCAGCGGAGGAGGCTGAGGGAACAGCCCCGTGGTAGCTTGGTCCAGGTATGAGAATACTTGTACTGGACATGCAACTAGGGAATGGAACTGGGGCGCGTCCCAGCCTTGTGCCGGTCGGAAGGTGTCCCCGCTCTGCCCAATGAGTGAAACATCGGTGCAGGGACCGCAGTGGTTTTCGCCTTCGGAAACGTGCAGGCTGGCCACCTGGGAGGCTTTTGCATTCGTTCCGCACTTCCCGTTTACGGAATACTCCAACTCCAAATGGCCGTCGTTTCCCAGGCAGAGGACCAAGTTTGAAAGACCGGGGGACCCGAAAAAGGTCGTGATCGACACCAAGGTGAGGACGGCTAGGTGTGCAATTCGCTTTGACAGGGTCACGGACCAAATCTACTAAGGAGTGGGCTGGAAAGGCAACCCTATTGGTTTCACCTAAATTGGAAAGCGTTTGGCCAATTCATCCCTTGGTTTGGGCACATGCGCAGTAGGGAAGCAGCCCCGTGGTGGCAATCCGGCATGAATCTGAACCACAGACCAACAACCGCTTTTCTTAATTTTAGGAATTTTAAAACAAGGAGGGTCTGAGCATGAAGCGCAATCTTTGGGGTGCGATATGCCTGTTCGCCGTGCTTTCCTATTCCGAACTCCTAGCAAATTGCGGTGTCGCCTTTTGTCCTGTGATTCCGGGACCCGGGGAACAAGCACCCTTCGCGGCGAGCCTGTATTCCCGCTTTTCCAGCTTTGATCTGCCGGGAGGGTCGGGCAGCTATTTGGAACTGATGCCCTCCGTTTCCTATACCAAAAAATCTTACCACGCCATGCTTCATGTCCCGGTAGTGGGCTTGTTCAAGGACGGAAGCACCTTCGGGCTTGGAAATCCCATGGTTTTGGCCGAATACCGGGCGGCATGGAACCCGGTTGCCCTGGCCTTGGGATCGCAATTCGAACTTCCGCTTGGCGATCACGAATCCGGCTTGGCAGGCGATCATTTCCTGGCATTACCCTACGCCACCGTGCGCCTCAATCAAGGTTCCCGTCTTTTTTACTCCGGCACGCTAGGAATGAGCAACGTAATCGGAAGTCACGATGAAGCTGCGCCTACAGCCCCTGTGATGCCGGTTTTCGTGAACCCTCACGGAGATCGCGAACTGGTCTACCGCGTGATGGCAGGAATCGCGTCGAAGCGTTACCCAAACCATGGCTCCCTCGAAACCTATTGGCAAGGGCAGATTGTGCTTTCGCACGATGACGAGGGCGCACAGTACGGACAGGCAGGTATTCGAGGGACCTACCCCGTCACCTCCATTCTGGGAGTCAATGGGTTCACGGAATTCCATGGCACCAACCCAAGCCGTTATGACTGGAGGGTTGGGCTGGGGTTTGA
>CBILQL010000161.1:0-8863 GCA_966238865.1 uncultured bacterium | reverse complement strand
CGCCGTCCTGCTCCGCTTCTTCCAGGCCCCGGATTCGCTCCAGGGCGGGGACGGATGGACCACGCTCTCCGTCCTCGCGCTCTCCGACCCGCCCGGCGCATACCGGGAGGAGGGGACGCTCCGGATCCGGAGCGATTCCGAAGGCCTGCTCCTCGCGAGCACCGATTCCGCCGGCGGACCCCGCTTCTTCCCCCTCAAGGTGGCGGAATCCGACGACGGGCCCGGCGAAGGCTTCCTGGTCCTGCCGACGGTGTTCTCGGCCGGGTCCGCCTGGACGCAGCCGCTGGGGGCGCTGGAGGTCGACAGGGCCGTCGAGCGCTTGGACACTCTGCGGGTCGGGAAGCGCCTGGAGGAGAGCTGGCGCGTGGGGGAGACCGTCCGGGACGGCGCGACCGTCCTGGCGCGGGGACGCTTCTGGTACGGGGCGTCGGGCCTCGTGAAGGGCGAGCAGGCCTGGCCTTTCCAGGGGCGGGCCGCGGACGGCTCGGCCCTCCCGGAAAGCGAATTGCGGCGGAAGCTGGAGCGCCTGTGATCGCGCCCGCGATCGCCTGCGACAGCCTCGAGCTCCGCTACGCGAAGGGATCCGTGATAGGCCCGCTCACCCTCGAGATCCCCGCCGGGTCCTGCGTGGCGCTGGTCGGCCCGAACGGGGCGGGCAAGACCTCCTTCATCCACATGATCCTGGGCCTGCGGCCGCCCACGCGGGGATCGGCCCGCCTGTTCGGCGAGCCGGCCCACCGGCCCCAGGCTCGGCGCGGCGTCGGCTACCTGCAGGAGGCAGTGGACTTCCCGGAGCGTACGCGGGCGCGGAACCTCCTGGGCCTGCACGGTGCGCTGGCCGGCCGCGAGCGGCCCATGGCCTCCGACGAGCTGGAGGCCTACCTCGACGGCTTCGGTCTCGAGTACACGTCCAAGCCCCTTCGGGCCTATTCCAAGGGCATGAAGCAGCGCCTGGCCCTGGCGCTCGCCATGCTCGATTGCGGGCGGCTGCTCATCCTCGACGAGCCCAACAGCGGGCTGGACCCGGTGGGCATCGCCATGCTCCGCGCCAAGCTCGACGCCCTCAAGGCCGCCGGCACCACCTTGCTCATCTCCACCCACCGCCTGGCGGAAGTGATGCACCTCGCCGACCAGGTGCTGGTCCTCAACAAGGGTAAGGTGGCCGGTTCCGGCTCGATGTCCGAGTTCCCGGATTTCGCCGCCTTCGAGCGGTATTTCCTGGAGTGCGTCCGTTGAGCGCGTCCGCGGGCAAGGCCTGGCGCTCCCTGCTCGTCAACGAGCTGATGCCCTCGGTGAAAGGCCCGCTGCTGTGGGCCGCGCTCGGGGGGCTGGCCCTGCTGATCCTGCCGGTCCGGATCATCGCCATGGGCGAGTTCTCCTTCAACGGCCAGCTCATCGGCCAGGAGAGCCGCCTGGCCTACGTGCTGCTCGGCGGCCACTCCTGGATCGTGTTCATGACCACCTTGCTCACCCTGTGCCTCTGCCTGGACCGCACCGGGGCCCATTTCCTGCGCAACAACGATCTCCTGGTCCTGTCCCGGGCGGTGGGGCGCCCTTCCTTCTACCTGGCCAAGATGGCCTCGGTATTGGCGCCCTCCCTGCTCTACGGCCTGCTGGCCCTGACCCTCTTCTGGGAGGAGCTGTACCGCAACGCCGGGGTCAACCTCTGGCGTGTGTTCGCCCTCTTCCTGCCGCTCTCCCTGAGCATGGCCTGCCTCGCGAGCCTCTACTTCCTGCTGCGCAACTTCCTCGGCAATTTCATGATCTTCTTCCTCTGGCTTTTCCTGCTGCCCATCCTCTACGTGGGGAACCTGTGGCGTTACCTGGCTCCCGCCGCTCTGCGGGAAGGCGCGCCGCAATTCCCGGTGCTCGGCCTGCTGCCCCAGTTCGGCGGCATCCACGCCTATTCTCTCGGCATGGTCCACGACGCCTATCGCGGGCCGGACGCGTGGCTGGCGCTCGTCAATTGCGGGCTCTGGACGGCCGCCGCCGTGGCCGCGGGGGTCTGGATCTTCTCGCGCAAGCGCCTCTGAAGCCCGCGGATATGGTCGCATCCGGGCAATCGCCGGTTGCATAGCGCCAGCGGGCCGCCTCCAGGGAAATGCTCCCGGACATCATCCCCGTCCGCGGTGATGGTGCCGTTCGGCGGCGGAATATCCGTATCATCGTCCGGATCGGTCTTGGAGGACGTGGGGGACGAATCGGAGCCGCAGGCGGCCAGGCAAAGGCACGCGGACAGGCAGGCGATGGGGGCAAGCAGTCGGAGTCTCATGGAAATCCTCTTTCGGAGTGGCGGCAACCGATGGTTAGACGGCCATGGGCGTCGGATTGCATCACATCCCGGGAGGATTCCGGGAATCCGGGGCGGGCGGCCCGCTCAGGCGCCGGGCGAGCTGACCTTGATCTCCGGATCGATCCCGTTCAGGTAGATGTTCCGGCGGTCGGCGGAGTAGTTCAGGAACTTGTAGTGCAGCTTGCCGCCCACCAGGTCGCCCTTCTGGATGGTGACGCTGCCGATGTCCGAGAAGGGCTGGAAGCGGATGATCGCGCCCTTGGGGTCGAAGATGACGATCATGTTGGCCGGCAGGTTCACCACGTTGGCGGTGCGCGTGCCGCCGCCGCCCTGGCGCTTGCGGTGCGCGTCCACCACCAGGTCCACGTAGCTGAACTCGCGGTCCTGGACCGCCTTGTCCTGGGCGCGATCGGGGGTCCACGCGAGGCGGCCGGGCCGCCAGCGCGACGGCGCCAGGTAGGACAGGAAGCTGTAGTAGGTGCTGAAGGATCCGAGGGCGACCTCGGCCACGAACTCCTCGAGATCGGCGTTGCTGGTGCGGCCCGAGGGCGAGGCGTAGGTGTAGGCGCTCTGGCTGGTGCGCTCCTGCAGGGTCATCTTGGAGAAGTCCACGCCGCCGTCCTCGACCCGGAACTTCTGCACGTAGGCGAGCGTGTCCGAGAACTTGGCCCCCTTGTCGACGCTGAGTCTGTTCTGCCCCGAGCGCACGTAGCTGGTCTTCAGGAAGCCGGCCTTGGCCTTGAGCGCCTGCTTGCTGTCGTCGTCGAGCTCCACCGAGGTCTCGCTCTTGAAGGTGAAGGTCTTGAGGGCGGTGAGGGTCTGCTTGAACTTCTCCTTTTGCTCGCGCGCCTGACGCTCCTGCTCCTCCCGGAGGGCCTCCATGCTCTCCCGCTCGCGCCGCTCCGTCTCCTCCCTGGCGAGCTGCTGGCTGCGCTGCTGATCGGCGCGCGCCTGGGCCTCCGAGGACCGGCCGCGCAGGGCGTCGGCGAAGTCGCGCCAGGCGTCGAGGCGCTGCCGGATGGGGGCCACCGTGGCCTGGCTGCGCTCCTTGAGCGACGCCTCGATCTTCTCCTCGACCTCGATGGTGAACTCCACGTCCTGCTTGCGCGCGTGCTCGAGCAGATCGCTGAAGAGCATGTCGGTGTTGAGGACCTCCAGCAGGTTCTCGAGGTTCTGCCGGATGCCGGCCTTGGCGCCGTCGAACTTCCGGGAGAGGGAGAGGAGCTGCCCGTGGGCCTGTCCGGCGTTGCCGGCAATCTCGCGCGTCCAGTAGTCGAGCTGGAGGGAGTAGTCGTCGAAGACGGCCTCGTTGCGCGCGAAGTCGAAGGCCTTGAGGTGCTCCTCCACGCGGCGCCCGAGGAAGTCCTGGGAGAAGGCGTACAGCCATTCGGTCTGCAGGCGGCGGAAGTCCCGCTCCAGGGAGGCCGCCCCGGCGAGGTACGCCTGCTTGGGCTTGAGGCTGCCGGCCTCGTAGGGCATGAGGGCGCGCTCGAAGGCCGACTTCGCCTCCGGCGAGAGCCGCCGGCCCTCCTTGGCGAACATGGCTTCCACGCGCGCCGCCAGGGTGGCCACGTACAGCTCGCTGATGAGCTTGTTGACGTCGCTCCTGCGCTTGCCGACCGCGGCCACCTCCTGCGCCAGCGGGACCAGGCTGGCGTACAGGCCCCGCTGGTAGCCGCCCGCCGCCTTGTCGCGCGCCTTGTCCAGGGACTTCCGGGCCTTCTCCAGCTGCTTCTCCCATTCCGGGAACGGGTATTGCCGGTTCAGGGCCTTGAGGTAGTCCTTGAACAGGACCTTGGCCTCGGCGACCTCGGCGTCGACGCCTTCGGCCGCGACGGCCATGCGCGGGACGCAGAGGGCGAAGAGGCCCAGGAAGAGGGCCGGAAGCAAGACGTGCCGCATGTATGCCATTCCCCGATGAAGTCCGTTGGAAATCCCGCCGCAGAAGCCATTATAAGATATTACAAGACCGGCGCCGACGCCCGGGGAGGCGCGAAATCGGGGAGCGGGAGGGGGCCCCCTCCCGACGGGATTCCCGCTTCTCGCGGGATCGGGGCTCAGCCGCCCTTGAAAAACACCTTGCGGGTGAAGGTCGCCGGACGGACGCCGGGAGAGGCTATTTCCAGGCGCAGGAAATGAACCCCGGCGGCGGGTCTGGCTACGTTCCGGCGGAAGTCCCCGGCGAAGCGGAAACGGTAATGCCCGGCGGCGAGAACGCGATCCAATTCGCCGAGGGATGCTCCGCGCAGGCTCCAGAGGGTGGCGCGGATCCGGCTCCTCCCGGGCAGATCGAGCAGGAGCTCGGGACCGCCTGGGGCCGGGAGGACCCGCAGGGCCAGGGGCGGGGGTTCCAGGGACAGGTTCCGGAGCAGGGCGTCCCCGGCCAGCTTGGCCGCCGGGCCGGCGATCACCTGCAAGGTATCGTCCGGGAGGCCCGAAGCCGGGAGCCCGCCGCCCTCCTTCAGGAGGAACTTCATCCCGCGCTTCCGCGACACCGCCCAGGCCTGGTACCCTTCCGGCAGCCTCCGGGAGAGGACCCTCACGGCGGGAAGCTCCTCACCGCCGGCCGGCGCCGGACCGGCCCCGGGAGACCCGGACAGCACGCTCCAGCGGAGCACCGCATCCTGCCGGAAGCGGATCCAGTCGCAGGACAGGGCCCGTCCCTGGCGCACGGCACGGAACTTGTGCCGGGACGCGATGGCGGGCAGCAGCCCCTCGTCCTCCCGGCCCGCCTCGTCCAGGCTGGCCGGCGAGGCGGCCAGGGTCACCGCGGGCGCGTCGCCATAGGAGAGGAGCAGGGAGGCCTCGCCGGGATCGGCGGCCGGCTTGCGGAGGAAATCCGGATCGACGACCGGAGGCCTGTCCAGGAGCCGCACCAGGGTGTCCCCGGCATGGTTGAAGACGTAATAGCCCTTCCAGGGCGCCAACGCGTCCCGCTCCGCGAACGGCACCGTGTCCGCGGGGGTGTATTCCCAGAGACGCTTCACGGGCGAGGCGCGGTACTGCTCGCCCAACGCGCTGGACGCGGGCCAATACAGGGTGTCGAGATGGGGGTTGGCCACCTGGTTCCAGCCGTGCGCGAGCTTTACGACGATGGCCCCGGTCCCCGGGCCCTTCAGCCGGGCCGATGCGCGGTGGACCCCCTCGAGCGGAGAGCGGGCCGCCAGCCAATAGGCCTGGCCGGGTACCAAGGTGTCCTGCGCGGGCACGGGCCGGAATTTCTCCGTGGCGTTGTCGTAGATGAAGGCTGCGACCTGCCCGGAACGGTTCTTCCCGATGTCCGCCACGGTGAGGGGCGGGACCAGCTGGAACGGGACGCCCACCAGGTCGAAGGGCTTGGCCGTGTCGACGCCGACGCGCCAGGAGCCGCCGCCCCGGATGTCGGACAACTCCTGGGAAAGCGGCAGCCAGCTCCGCCCATCGCCGGGGTAGGCTCCCTGGTTGGCGAAGTCGGTGGCGGTGACCTGCAGGAGCAGGGCCTTGAGGACGCCCTTCCCATGCCGGAGCCGGAACACCGTCTCGGACCCGGAGACAGCCGGCTCGCCCCTGGCGAGGGGGGCGGGATTGTCGGCCCGCCGGGCGCCGAGCAGGAGGTTGTGGACGTTGTCCTCGATCCGGAAGCGGGCCACGGTGTAGCCCGAATCGTCCACCCGCTCCTCCTTCAGGGTCACGACGGGGCGCGTCGCGTCGAGGCCCATGAAGTAGTCGCCGGGCTCGGCGATGCGGATGCCCGGCTCTCCGGAGATGAAATAGATCCGGCCGTCCGGCGCGGCCTTGTACAGGCAGCGGCTCTCGGCGGCCGATCGGGTGATCACGGCCCCGGGGAAGGCCGGGACGGAGCCGGCCGCGAGGCCGGCCGCTGTTCCGGCGGCGGTTCCGGCGGCGAGGGTGATGCGGGACTGCACGCCCTCGAAGCCGCGCAGATCGAGGCCATCGGCGGATCCCTGGGTCACGCGCAAGGCGACGGACGAGGCGGGGGGATTGGCGACGGAAAAGCCGCCTTCCAGGAAGCAGGCCTCCCCGGGTAACAGCAAGGTGTCCCTGTCCCGGTTGATGCGGTAGGATTCCTCGAGGACCGGACCCGGCCTGCCTCCCGAGAGGGCCACCGCCTTGAGGTCGGCATGGGCGGTGATGTGGATGGCCTGGCCGGGATGGTAGTCGAGTCCGTTACCGGGGCCGGGCTGGGTCCCGTCCAGCGTGTACCGGATCGGGGTCTTCCGGGATCGGGCCGAGAGGACGACCCGCTGGCCCGAGAAGTAGCTCCCGCCCCGGGGCGATGCCCGCGGGGTGTCCGCCTCCAGGGTGAAGGCGGCGCCGAGGATACCGCTCGGGATGAAGCCTTCCTGCTCGGCGACGGCCCGGATCGTCACGGTGGTGTCGACGGTGAAGGGCCCCCGGTAGACTTCGCCCGAGACGGCGGGATCGGTCCCGTCGCGGGTGAAGCGGATGGTCGAGCCCGAGGTCGAGGAGAGGCTGACGCGCAGGCTGTCCTTGAAGGCATGGGTCCCGTTCGAGGTGGCGACCAGCGGGGTGTTGAGCGCCCCTCCGCGCCGGGTGCACGGGAGGCGGAAGGGGCTGCCGGGGTAGGCTCCGTCGGCCAGGGCCAAGACGGCCATGGCGGAGATGGTGGCGGTCTCCCCGAGCCGGATGCCGGCGGATGTGTATTGCAGGGCGCCGGCGACGGGACGGCCTTGGCCGTCGAGCGGCAGGGAGTCGTCCAGGGTATACCAGATGGGAGCGTCGGGGATGACCGACAGGCGGACCCGCACCGAGTCGTCGAAGAGTAGGCCTCCGTCCGTCGGGGCGGGCTTTGCGGTGATGGGGCCCGGGGCGGGGACGAAGGTCTCGGTGAAGACGTCGCTGTGCAGGTGCCCGGGGGCCGTGGCCTGCGCCTTGACCCCGGTGCGCTCCACGATGGCGATAGGCGTGGCCTTCTCGAAGGCCTGCCGGGTCGGGGAGCTTTCCGGCGGGCTGCCGTCGAGGGTATACAGTATCGAGGCGCTGTCCGTGGGCGAGGAGAGGACGACCTGGAGGCGGCCCGAGTTGCCCAGCCTGCGGGCGACGGCCTCGGGAGCCTGGGCCTTGGGGCTGGGCGTCTCGAGGGTGAAGGTCCTGACCAAGGTGTCGCTGTCGACGAAGCCGGCCGGCCCCGTCGCATAGGCCGTCACCGTTACCGTCCGGTTGAGGGGGAAGGGCTCCGTGTAGGTCAGGGGGGCGGAGGTCTTGGGATTGGAGCCGTCCAGGGTGTAGCGGATGACGGCGTCCGGCGTGGAGGTCTTCAGGGTGCAGCTCACGGCCTGGGTGGGGAGGAAGGCGGAAGCCCGGGGCCAGGCCTTGGGCTTGGCCGTCATGCCGGGCGGCACGTAGGCGTAGGTTCCGGCGAACAGGTCGCTCGCCTGGTACCCGTCCCGGAACGCCTTGGCGAGGAGGTACACGCTGGTCCGGTCGAAGGTGGGTTTGGCCCCGGGGTCGTAGAGGATGCCGGTCCCGGCCGTGGGGGTGCTGCCGTCCGTGGTATAGCGGATGGCGGTGTAGGGCGTGTCCGTGGACAGGGTGATCACCAGGGGCTTCCCGTCCTGCCCGTAATCGGCCGGTTCCGCCGGGCTGGCCTTGGGCCTGTCGATCCTTGGGGGGATGACGCCGAGGCGCGCGGTGTCGCTCCATGTTCCCTTGGCGGAGTCGTTCAAGGGATTGGTGATGCGGACCCGGTAGAGCCCGGCGTCGGAGAGCTTCACCGCGCCGAGGACGAGGTCTGAATCCCCCGCCGCCGGCCGGCCGAGGGCCATGCCGTCCCGGAACCACTGGTAGAGCAGGGTGGGGGCCCCGGAGGCGCGCACCTGGAAGGCCGCGGTGCGGCCCACGACCACCGGATAGGGGATGGACAGGGGCTGGGTCCGGATGCGTATCATGGCCGCCACCTCCAGCCGGCAGGCCCGGCTGATGGCCGTCCCCGCCGGATTGGACACGACCACGCGGTAACTCCCGGCCGCGGAAGGCTGCACGCTGTCGAGGACCAGGGTTGATGCGTTGCCGCCGACGTCGATGGCGCCGCCGACGGCGGGAATCTTCTGCCACTTATAAGTGGGAGCCGGAAAGCCCGAAGCCGCGATGGAGAAAGTCACCCGGCACCCCTCCTCGACGACGTGGGTATCCGGAAGATCCTGCGTGATGACCGGGGCCTGGCGCAGGGTGAGCGCCAGGGTGCGGGACTCGCTCCCGGCCTCGTTGGAGGCGGTCAGGGTGATGCTGAGGTTCCCCCCGGGGCCGGCGGGCGTTCCGGACAGGCTGTTCCCGGAGCGCGCGAGGCCAGCCGGCAAGGTTCCCATGGAAATTGTCGGGGCGGGGAAGCCCGTCGCCGCGATGGCATAGCTGTAGGGGGTTCCCGCCGTGGCCGTGTCGGAGAGTCTGCTGGTGATGACGGGACGCTCGCGCAGGGAGACAAGGACCTGGTCCGTGGCGCTGGCGGGAGGCGTGTTGCGGTCGGTCACGGTGAGAGTGAGCGCGAAGACGCCGTTGTTCTCCAGGGTGACCGTCGGTTTCGCGGCGGCCGAGTCGCTGAAGGTGACGCCG
>CBILQL010000160.1:0-8870 GCA_966238865.1 uncultured bacterium | reverse complement strand
CAAGCCGGTGGATGGGGTAGATCCGCGAGACGATGGGCGCGATGGAGGAATTGGACAGGTAGCTCTCCAGGTCCTGCATGACGCCGGAAATCCTGAAGCCCGGGTAGGCGCCGGTGATGAGCCTCCGGAGGTCGATGCTGTGGAAGCTCTGGTTGCTGACCAGGTTGGAGAGGTCCAGCCGTTCACTGGCCTTGAGGGCCTGGACCGCGATTTCGAGGTAGCGGCCCGAGGGCGCGAGGCTGTTGAGGCCCAGCTGGATGGCCTTTCCCGAAAGCATGTTGAAGACCACGTCCGCGCCCCGGCCCTGGGTCAGGGCCCTGACCTCCGCATCGAACTGGCTGCGATAGTCGATGGCCTCGACTCCGAGTTCCCGGAGCAGGGCGCGCTTCCCGGCCTGGCTGGACGAGGCGATGATTTTCGCTCCGCGCAGGGCCGCCAGCTGCAATCCCAGGAGGCCGACGCCTCCGGTGGCCGTATGCACGAGCACCCATTCCCCGGCTTTCAGATCCGCGATTTCATAGGCATAATGGGCCGTGCAGAAGGCCACCGGCAGGCTGCAACCCTGCTCGTGGGAGATATGCGCGGGCTTGCGGATGGCGCATTCCTCCGGGACATTCACCTGGTAGGCATGGCCTCCCATCCGCCCGCCGGTCATGGCGATGACGCTGTCGCCGACGGCGAACCGGGTGACATTAGTGCCCTTCCCGATCACCACGCCGCTGACTTCGAAGCCGGGCACGAAGGGATAGGGAGGCATGGTGGGATAGAGTCCGCTGACGCAAAGCGCGTCCGGGAAGTTCACCGCCGAGGCCATGACCTGGACCCTGATTTCATCCGGTCCGACAGGCGGGACTTCCCAGTTGCGGAAGCCCAGGGAATCCATGGACAGGGTGGGGGCATCCAGGGCGAAGCCGTACGACGGGCCGGCGGACCGCCACTGGCTCTCCGATTGCTCCGGCGTCCGGGCGACCTTTTCCAGCAAGGTCCGCCCCCGTTTTTCCCCGGCCTTGTCCAACCCTTTGGCGGCCGGCCGGACGGGGGCGGGGGCCCGGGATTGGACCGGCTGCGTGGCCGGAACGGCTTCCCGCGTCTCCGCCGCTGGAGAAGCGGGCGCCGGAGAGGCGGGCAATACCCCATGGATATGGGCCGCCAGCTCCGCGACGTTGGGATGCTCGTAGATTCTGGTCGCCGTGATTTTCAAGTCGAACTTCCGGTTGATCTGCTTCACCCATTCCACGCCGATGATGGAGTCCAAGCCCATCTCGATGAAGGCTTTTCCCGGATCGATATCGGATTCGGGGAGGTAGAGCTCCTGGGAAAGGCTCTGGATCAGGAAATCCCGGATTCGCTTGAGGGATTCTTCCCGGTCCGTGGCCGGGGCGGCAGCCGGGGTCCGCCCCTCCGGTCCTATGAGGGGGGCTGGATCATGGTGCGCGCCGGACTTCCCGTTGACCGGGGCGGCCGCGATCGCGCCATCGCCGGCCAGCAGGCCATGCAGGTATCCGCAGATTTGGGCGATGGAAGGATGCTCGTAGATCTTTGTGGCCGAAAGGTTGACGTGGAATTGCTTGTTGATCTGCTGTATCCATTCGACCCCGATGACGGAATCCAGGCCCATCTCGACGAAGGGCCGGTCGTCCTGGATATCGGCCGGATCCAGGAACAGGCAGGCGGCCAGGGTGTTCACCAGTCCATCCCGCAGACGGGCGAGGGGTACCGTATCGATGGCCGGTTCGTGGGCGGCGGCTTCCGGCAGGGATACGGATCCATGGCGGGAAGCGGTATCATCGAGCCAATACCGATCCCGCGCGAACGGATAACCGGGCAAGGACAGCTTCCGCGCCGGCATCCCCTGGTCGAGCCTGCGCCAGTCGAGCTTGAGCCCTTTGACCCAGACTTGGAGCAGCTTCCTCCATTTCCCTTCCGACATCCAGCGGGACACCGCGCCTTGGAGATCCTCGTCGGTTTGCAACAGGGCCAAGGCCTCGTTATTGCCTTGGACCCCGCCTTCCAGGCGGTTCGCATCGCCCTTTCCGGAGATATAGGCCTCCAGGGCTTTCCGGAGTCCTTCCAGGGAATCCACCACGAAGCCCACGCGCTCTTCCATGGCGGTCCGGCCGACCTGCAGGGTGAAGGCCACATCGCCCAGGGAGATTTCGGTCCGGTACCGCAAGGCCGCGAGGAGGGCGGAGGCCATTTCGCGCAGCCGCTCGCGGTTCTTCGCCGAGAGGGGGATGAGATGCTCGCGCCGGGCGGCCGGCGCCGGAGCCTTGGCCCGGTACTCCGACAAAACCAGATGGGCATTGGTCCCGCTGAAGCCGAAGGCGCTGACGGCGGCCAGGCGGGGCCGATCCCCCTTCGCCTGCCAATCCCGCAGGGACGAGTTCACATAGAATGGGCTCCCGCCCAGGTCGATATGCTCGTTCAGCCTGTTGAAGTGGATGGTGGGCGGAAGCTGCCGGTTCTGCAGGGACAGGATCACCTTGAGGAAGCCGCTCACGCCGGCAGCCGCCAGGCAATGGCCGATGTTGCTCTTCACCGAGCCGATGGCGCAGAACCGCTCCTCCGCGGTATAGGCCCGGAAGGCGTCCTTGAGGGCCGTCATCTCGATGGGATCTCCCAGCTTGGTGCCGGTTCCATGGGCCTCTATGAGCTGGATATCCTCCACCGGGATCCGGAAGCGGTCGTAGACCTCCCTCTCCAGCCGGGTTTGCGAATCCCCGTTGGGAGCGGTGATGCCGTTGGTGGTGCCGTCCTGGTTCACGCCCCAGCCGCGGATCACGCCCAGGATATTGTCCCCGTCCCGTTCCGCGGCGGAGAGGCGCTTGAGCAGGACCACCCCGACGCCTTCCCCGGGGACGAAGCCGTTGGCCCGGCTGTCGAAGGTGTAGCACTTGCCGTCGGGCGAAAGCATGGCGGTCTGGGCCGTCTTCACGTGCATTCCCGGACCCGAGAGGACGTTCACGCCGCCGGCCAGGACCATTTCGCAGCTGCCCATGGAAAGGCTGTCGCAACCGGTGGCTATGGCCACCAGGGACGAGGAGCAGGCGGTTTCGATGGAGAGGCAGGGGCCCTGGAGATTCAGGAAATAGGCGATGCGGGCCGAGAGGATGGACATGTTCCCGCCCGTGAACCCCTGCGCGGACCATTGGTATTCCCGCGCCGAGGACCCGTATTCGCCGGCCGCGCAGCCTACGAAAACGCCGCAGCGGGATCCGGAAAGGGACTTGGGATCATATCCGGCGCTCTCGATTGCATGCCAGCAGCTCTGGAGGAAAAGCCTCTGCTGGGGATCCATGCCCACCGCTTCCCGCGGGGAGATGTTGAAGAAGGCCGGGTCGAAGCGATCGTAATCCTCGAGGGCGCCCATCCATTTGGAATTGGTCTTGCCCGGCGCCGGCTCGCCCTTCTGGAAATATCGCTGCATGTCCCAGCGGTCGGGCCGGACCTCGGTCACGCAATCCGTACCGGTGGAAATATTCTTCCAGAAGGCGTCCAGGTCGGGGGACTTGGGGAATTGGCCGGCCATGCCGATCACGGCGATCGGTTCCGTGGCAGGTGCCGGGGCGCCGCGGAGCGGAGACGACCTGGATCCGGCCTTCCTCCAGCTTTCCAGGACCGGGAACCGGATGTCTTCGGAACCCCGGCCGGCGGCAACCGGCTGCGAATCGGCGAGGCCCACCTGGAAGGCGGGCATCCCTTCGGCCCGGACCTGCGGAACGGCCTTGCCATCCTTGGCGGGAACCTTTTCGATTTCCCGGTGGATGAAGGCTCCCAGGTCCTTCAAGGTGGGATGGCTGTAGATCCTGGTGGCTTCGATGGACGTCCCGTATGCGTCGTTGATTTTCCGGATCCAGGTGACGCCGGAGATGGAATCGAGGCCCATGTCCACGAACTGGGTGTCGAGGTCGAGCTCCTCCGCGGGCATGCGAAGCTCGTCGGCCAGCAGCTTCCGCATGGTGGCCAGCAGGGCTTCCCGGGAGACGGCCTCGCCCGGAGCCTGGAGCATGGCCGGCATCGCCCGGCGCGCGGCTCCATCGGCCGGGGAGGATTCCTTCTCCCCGGCCGGGAACACGGCTTCGATGCGGTTGCGGGCAATCTGCTTTCCGACCAGGGTCCCCTCGTGGGCGCTCAGCTCGGCATCATAGGCCGCGTCGAGCTGGCTGGAGATCCCGGCGGTCCAATGACTCTTCAGGGCTGCCAACAGTTCCCGCGTGAGCCGGGCCATGTCATGGGCGATGGCCAGGGCATGGTTCACCGTGTCCAGTCTGGGAACGATCGGAATCGGCACCCCCCTCTCTTTGAGGTCTTGGCCGGACAGCTCTTCGGCCACGTAGAGGGTCTCCTTGGCCAGGTCCGGGCCCAGGGTCTCGGGGAGGATCAAGGTGGCCCCTGCACCCGGCGTGAAGCCGTATTCCATGTAGGGGCTCAGGTATTTGCTTTCCTCGCTGAGAACGGCCAGATCGGCGAACATGCCGAGGGTCCAGCCGGCGCCGATGGCGTGCCCCTGTATGGCCGCAACGACTGGGATCTTGCAGGCCATGGCCAGATGGTATATCCGGTCATCCGTGAACTTGACCTTGCCCTCCTGGATGGCCAGCAGGGTCTCCTTGGTGCCGCCCGAGGCGAAATAGTTGTCGAAGCCCGTGAGGACGACGGCCTTGTACCTGTCAGACTCGTCGATATGGCGGAAGACCTCTTTCAACCCCTCCACGAAGGCATTGGAGAACATGTTCTTGGATTCGCGCTCTTCCAGGCGGACCAGCAGGACGCCATCGGAATAGGCAGTGGCCGAGACGGCCTTGCTGCCGAGCGGGACGTCGGATGCCGGGATGGTGGCTGCGGTTTCCTGGATGGTGTCCGCGGCGACGGAGGTCGACGGAAGTGCGGGTGGAAGGGCGGGCGAGGTCCCGGTCACGGTCAGGGCCTTGACCCGCTCCTGCAGATCCTGGCCGGAATAGGTCCGGCCGGTCGAAGCTATTTCCCTTCCCAGGCTCCAACCCAGTCGGTGGGAGAAGACCTCGCAGGCATGCTGGAGCAATCCGGTATCCTGGATATCCGCAAGGGTGTATCTTCCGGCGGCAGGATATACGACCTCATCCGCCAGTTGGGCGCAGATCCAGCCGTAGCCATTCAGGTCTCCGGCCGGATGCGCAACGATTTCGGCTCCGGTCCTCGACAGGATTTCCTGCCAGGACCGGATGCTTGCGGGATTCCGGTCCGGGCCCGGCGTCGGCAGGAAATCCGGATGTTCGCTTTCCAATACCAAGGTGCGGATACCGGGATTCCCGGAGACTTGAGCCAATTCCCTTTGCACGGACTCGGCATCCGCTTGCGGCGGAATCCGCACGGAAACCGTCCCGTCGGCGGCCGCCGTCTTCGCGGCGACCGGGGAAAGGGCCTCCACATGCTCCGCCAGTTTCCGCCCCAGGATGCTTTTCAGGAGCTTCAGGGACTCCCTGGTCTTGGCGGCCAGCTTGGCGGCCAATTTTCCGGCCTGGTCCTTGACGCGATCGCCGGCCACCATCTTATGGGCGAATCCTGCTTGCGCGTATCCGGCTCCGGGCAGGGCTTCTGCCTTGAGGAGGAATCGGGCCTTCGCATGGCCGACCCTATGCTCGAGGAGCCGGGTGAATGCCTCGGACCTGGCATCCAGGCAACCGGCGAACCCGTATTGCTTGTCTTCGCTGGCCACCATGAAGTCGCAAATCATCGCGGCCAGGAGTCCGGGACCGTATGCATTCCCATCCATGCAGGCGATGACCGGCACGGGAAAACCCGCGAGGGCCCGGTACAGGCCCGCTTCGATGGCCAGGTTGAGTTCTTCGAGGCCGCCGGAAAGGAAGGCATCGGAAGCACCGCGGATCACGAGCACCCGCAGGCCTTCGTCCTTCCCGAGGCGGCCCAGGGCGGATAGCAGGTCGGCGATCGAATCCCGGCTCATGGACGCGTGGGCGGTAATCCAATAAATGCCTTCATCGCCTTCCGCCACGGACACGGCCGCAGGGGGCGGATTCGCGAGCGGCATTTCCGGAGCGGCGGTGGGATCGGAAAGGCTGATCGTCGGCTGCGTGATGGCGGAATCGGAAACCATCGGCCGGTCCAGGGAGGGATTGGTCAGGAACACCCCCTCCGGTTGGAACATTCTCTCCGGTTCGGCCAACTGGACGGGAGGCGGGATCTCAAGGGAAATTCCGGGGGGCGGGAACTCCAGGGAAATCTCGGTAGCCGGGTCGGGTATAGGGGAAGCCGTCACAGGTCCGGAGGCGGCCGCATGGATCGCATAGGCCAGGCCGGAGAGTTCGCAACAGACTTTTCCATCGGAGTCCAGGAACTCCACGTCCAGGCGGACCTCCGAATCCGTCGACTGTATGCGGATGCGTGCCGTGGCGGTTTTCCCGGGCTTCTCCCAGAATCTCGCCCTGTCAATCCTGTTGGGGAATAGGCGATGGCCGGGGATGCGATCCGCGACGGCGTCCAGGGCCTTTTCCAGCAAATCGGGATCGATAAAGCAAGGCGCGGTATCCATGCCCGACTTGGACTGGATGTCCACGCGAATCCGCCCGGTATCGGGCTCCCGGAATCCCGGATCCCCCGGTCCATCGAGCAGGGCGGCACCCTGGCAATACACGGTTCCTTCCTTCTCTCCTCCATGGATTTCGAAAAGGATGCGGCTCTCGGACTCCGGGATCAGGGTGATGAAAACCTTGGCGGAACTGGAGAGTACCGGCGGGTTTCCCCAAACCATATCCTGCAGTTCCAGGGAGGAGCCGCCGCCATGTTTCCCGGCGGCATTCATGACCGCGGCGACGGCCATTTCCAGCATGGCCGGACCGTTCAGGCGAGGCTGATCGGAGCCGCCGATGGCAACCCTGGTGCAGTAGGGCTCATGGCCGGTGAATTCTGATGCGAAGGCCGTATGGATCAAATCCGAGACATTCTCATGCAGGAGCGGATGGAGGGCATGCGCCGCCTTCCGAAGCCCATGGGCCGGCTTCTCCACGGCCCAGTACCGCTCCTTCGCGAAAGGATATCCGGGCAGGCTCACGAATTCCGGCTTAGCCTCCGGATACAGCCGTTGCCAATCCAGGGGATATCCCCGGGACCAGAGCTGGGCGAGCTTTTCCAGCTTTCCGTTGGCGAGCCACTTCTCGACTGTCGCCGACATGTCCGCGTCCTCGGTGAACAAGGACAGCGCTTCCTTGTTCTGCCTGGCCTGCCCGCGATGAACGCCCTCGGAGGCGTCCTGGCCGCCGACGAAAGCTTGCAGGCGGGTCTTCAGTTCCGCGAGGGAGGTCACCGGGAAAGCCACCCTTTCGTCCATGGCTTCCCTTCCCACCTGGAGGGTATAGGCCACATTGCGCAAAGGATAAGGCTTGCTGTTTCCGAGGAAGGCCAGCAGCTCGGCCGCCTTGCGGGAAAGCTGTTCCGCCGTCCTTGCCGACAGGGGGATCAGCGCCATCGGCTGCCGGTCCCGGTCGTCCTTCGCGGCAGCCGCATCCTCCCCGTCGAACTCTTCGACGATCAGGTGGGCATTGGACCCTCCCGCCCCGAAGGAGGAGATTCCGGCGATGCGCCGTCCCCGGCGGCCGTTGACCTCGGGCTGCGGCCAGGGCCGGAGCTCCTGGTTGACGCGGAAGGGGGTGGCTGCGAAATCGATATGCGGATTGAGCCGTTCCGAATGCAATGAGGGGACGATCTCCCCATGCTTCATCTGCAGCAGGACCTTGGTCAGGCCTGCTATGCCCGCTGCCGATTCGCAATGGCCGATGTTGGATTTGCAGGATCCGATCCAGCAGGGACCCGTGGACCGCGCCGACGGACCGAAGGCCTTGGCCAGGGCGGCGAGCTCGATCGGGTCGCCCAGTTTGGTGCCTGTCCCATGGGCCTCGACATAGGTGATCTGCCCGGGCTCGACCTTCGCGTCCCGCAGGGCGCGGCGTATGGTATCGCTCTGGGATTGGGGATTGGGGACGGTATAGCCGTTGGTCTTGCCGCCATGGCCCAAGGCGCTGCCGCGGATGATGCCGTAGACATGGTTGCCGTCCCTGCGCGCGTCGCCCAGGCGCTTCAGGATGGCCACGCCCACTCCCTCGCCCGGGATGTATCCGTCGCCGCCTTCCCCGAAGCTCTGGCAATGCCCCGCTCCGGAGATGAACTGGCCTTCGCTGAGCATGAGGTACTTGTTGGGATGGATGGTGACGTTCACCCCTCCGGCGATGCCCAGGTCGGTGGCATGCTGCTTCAGGTCCTGGCAGGCCAGGTGGATGGCCGTCAACGAGGACGAGCACATGGTATCCACGGTCATGCTCGGCCCGTGGAGGTTCAGGAAGTAGGAGACGCGGTTGGCTATGCTCGCGAGGGAACTGGCAAAGCCGGTCCGGTTTCCCGACAGGCTGGCCTCCGCTCCCAGGAACTGGTATTCCCCGTACATCACTCCGGCATATACGCCGACTTGGGCGGGCAGGCTGCCCGCCTTCGCGATCTGCAAGGATGCGCGGGTATATCCCGCATCCTCGATGGCCAGCCAGGCATGCTGGAGGAACAGCCGCTCCTGGGGGTCGAGCTTGTCAGCCTCCTTGGCCGTGATATTGAAGAAGCGGGGATCGAATTCATCGACGCCCTCGATGAAGCCGCCCCATTTGCTGAAATGGGAGCCGGCCCTGCTCCGGTCTTCCGAGAAGTATTCCCGCCAATCCCAGCGGCTGGCCGGAACCTCTTCGATGCAATCCTTGCCGGCCCGCAGGTTGTTCCAGAAATCCTCCACCTTGTACGACCTGGGATACCGTCCGCTCAGGCCCACGATGGCAATCGGTTCCAGGTCTTTCGGCGCCTCCGGGGCGTTCGCGGCCAGGTACCTGGCCTTGGAT
>CBILQL010000159.1:0-8906 GCA_966238865.1 uncultured bacterium | reverse complement strand
CGCCGCCCTCGCCCTGGTCGCAGGCGGCGCAGCCGTCCTCGCGCTCGAGCCCGAACGCCGCCGGCTGCTCGAGGTGCTGTCGCTGGGCATGTTCATGCGCCTGCCGGGGATGTAGGCCGCCAGCCCGGATTCAGAGCCCCCAGCCCTTTTTTTTCCGCACCCATCGATCACCCCGGCCCCGGCACCGGCACCTGCACGTTGAGCTGGGCCATGGCGCCCAGGTCGTCCGCGTTGACGTAGGGTATCTCGCCGTAGTTCCGCTGGAGGATGTCCAGCGGCTTCTGGACGTTGAACTCGGTGGGCTGGTGCAGGCCGGTGATCGGGTCCTTCTGGTAGCTCCTCGCCCAGGCCAGGGCGCCCTCGGCCCCCGCGCGGTTCACCAGGGCGGCGCAGTCCCCGCCCGGCGTCTGCCCGAGCTTGGCGCCCGCCAGGTTGTTGATCTTGTCCACGAAGGAGTCGAAGGGCCCCTCGATGGTGAGGTCGATCTGGGCGTACTCGTGGGCGTAGCCGACGTCGAGGGCGAAGTCGATGCCCCATTTCTGGGTGTAGCGGCACATCCAGTAGGCGTGCCGGTAGGCGTTCCGGACCCAGACGTCGAAGGGCTGCTTGCCGCTGTAATCCCGGGCCTCCTGGTTGGTGTCCAGGAATTCCTGTTTCAGCGCGGAGCCGCTCTTGAGGATCCCGTAGGAGGTCTTGACCACGTCCCACCCGGTTTGCAGCACCGCTTTCTTGACGAAGAGCCAGCCCAGGTTGAGGTGGTTCCCGGGGAACGGATTGTAGACGACGGCTCTCATCGTCCCGCGCACGGACTTGTAGAGCAGCCACCACCACGCGCTGCTGAGGCGGTTGAGCACGGGCTTGGCCCCGAAATGCCAGGCCACGACGGAAATTTCGGTGGGAGACGTCTTTGTCACGCTCCAGAGGTACCACCACGAGGGGCCGTAGTACAGCCATTCCCAGAGGGCCAGATCCTGCCGGGGGACGGCGTTGAGGTCGTGGATGTTTCCGCGGGAGTGGAAGATGGCGCTGATGACCATGTCCGAGAAGCTCGGCGCCGGCTCCTGCGAGGGCGGCGGGCTCGGGAGGGTGCCGCGCCGCGGGTACTGGTTCACGAAGGGATCGGCCGCCACGGGCGCATCCTGGGCGGGCTCGTCCTGGTTGCCGGTGGGGTCGATGCGGCCCACGGGATTGTTGCCCGCATAGGCGTAGGGCGAATCCCCGGCGCCCTGGGCGTCCGGGACCAGGAAACGCTGCAGGTCCGGGTCGTACAGGCGCGCGTTGAGGTTGTACAGGGACGAGGGCGCGTCCCATTCCTGCCCGGTGAACCGGTAGTCCACGGCCTCCGCCGGGGGCGTCTCGCGCATGAGGCCGCCGAAGGGCAGGTAGTCGTAATTGCCGGCGGGGCTGCCGGTGGCCGCGTCGATGAGGACCCTCACCGAGCCGAGGCTGTCCCGCAGGGCGTAGCACGTGGAGGCGCCCTGGAGCTGGGCCACGAGCCCCAGGGGGCCGTGCACGTAGCGGGTGGAGACGGAGCCGGCGATGCGCATCAGGGGCAGGCCGTCCAGGGAGCGCAGGGTGCGCACCGTGGAGACGACGGCGCCGTGGGAGTCGCAGTTCTGCTCCAGGCTGCGGCGGCCGCAGCCGTCGTAGGCGTAGACGAGGCTGCCGCCGGACAGGGTGATGGATGTGGTCAGCCCCGTGGCGGGCTCGTAGGCCAGGGCGGTGAGGCCCCCGGCGGGCGCCGCCGTGGCGCGGCCGTCGGCGTCGTAGGCGTAGGCGGCCCCCGTCAGCGGCGCGGACAGCGCCACCGACGGCGCGCCCACCCATATTGAGGGACCGGAACCTGAGCCCGACGGCGCGTAGAGGTAATTGACGCATTCCAGGACCACGTAGGCGACGGGCGTGCCCAGTCCGAGGGAGGCCGCCAGGGAGGGCAGGTTCAGGGTGGCGCTGCCGGGGGCCCAGGCCCCGGCCGTATCCGAGACCGCGGCGACGTTCTTGGCCACGGTTTCGCCGGCGGTGGAGTAGAACCGCAGGACCCAGCCCGCCTGTCCCGAGGCGGCGGCGAAGCCGGAGTCGGTCTTCACCTGGTAGCTCAAGGCGTAAGTCCCGTCGGGATCCAGGTAGGTCTGCAGTGCGAGGCGCTCGTAATGCCCGGGGCTGCCCCCGCCGAGCTGCAGCACCTTTCCCTGGACCGAATCGGTGATCACGGACGAGGTGCTGGGCCCGCCGTTGCCGGCCCCGAAGGACCAGCCCGGGGCCAGCGCCGCGCCGGCGAAGCCGGGGGAAGTCGAGACAGTGTCGCCGGTATGATCCAGGCGATCGTTGACGGGCGCCTGGCCGGCGGCGGCGTAGGCGTAGCTGCGCGCGGTGGCCCCCCGCGACTGGGCGGTCAGGTTGCCGTTGGCGTCGTAGGCGATGGGAGCGCCCAGCGTCCAGGCGTCGTTCAGGTCGTTCTGGGCCTGGGTCAGGCGGCCGAGGGGATCGTAGGTGTAGCTGTAGCCGTAGTCCTGGGGCGGCGCCTGCCACTTGGCGGGCTTGTAGGCGAACTGCGAGGCCGCGATGCGGCCGTCGTAATAGGCGTGCGCCGGGTTCTGGTAGTATTCCAGGGCCTGGCTGAAATAAGGGTCGTCGCTGCCGGACGGCCACCCCTGCGGCGTGTAGGCGTAGGTGCGGACGAAGGCGTTGGGGTTCCGGGTGCCCGGCGCGTTGCCCTTGCCGTTGTTGAGGTTCTCGCTCAGGATGTTCCCGAGGCCGTCGTAGGCGTAGGCAGCGTAATATTCCTCGCCGGCGTCGGCGGGATGCGCCGGATCGACCACCTCGCTGCCGGTGAGCACGTCGCCGATGGAGGCCAGGCGGCCGAGGCGGTCGTAGTAGAAGCCGACCGTGAAGGCGGCGCTCCCCGCCACGGCGGGATAGGCGATGGACGCGGTCTGCCCCAGGTTGGTGTAGGCGTAGCCCGTCACGTACGGGGCGGCGTCCACGCCCGCTATCTGCTGGGAGTGGGAGACGACGTGCCCGTCGGCGTCGTAGGCGTAGGTCTCGGTCTGCACGCCGGCGGGCGTCCGGGTCTGCATGCGGAACAGCCGTCCCGGCAGGTTGGGGGTGTCGGCCTGGGCCGGGTCGGCGTCGTAGAGGCTCTGCTGGTACCAGCTGCCCTGGGCATGGTTCGGGCTTTGCGCGTCCTGCACGTCCGGGAAGGCCTCGGTGCCGGCCTTGGCGGCCAGGGCGGCGCCCCAGGGATAGGCCGCGTCCTGGAGGATGCCGCGCTCAACGAGGCGTCCCAGGGCGTCGTACTTGTAATAGCGGACGGCCTGCGGGGATTGCGCCGCGCCCCAGGCCGTCATCTCGAACCGCAGGCGCCCCCCGTCGTCGAAGAGGTACTGCACGGTGCCGGCGTCGGGCGTGGTCTTCGAGACGATGCGACCCAGGTAGTCGAAGGCCTGGGTCTCCTGCCAGACGGACGCCTGGGAGCCGCCCGGAGGGGCGTAGTAGTTCGGCTGCCGGGTGGTCACAGGCCTCCCCGCGTCGTCGAAGACGTAGAAGCGGGTGGCGTAGTCCACGCCGTTCTGGCGCACGCGGTTCGCGATCTCGCGTCCCGCCTGGTCGAGCAGGGAATAGCGCTCCACGCCGTCCGGATCGATGCTCTGGCGCACGTGGTAGCGGCCGTCCGACCCCGCGGGCAGCAGGTCGTTCATCGCCGATCCCGGGCCCGTCGCCGAGGTGGCCAGGTAGGCGTAGCGGGTGGTGAACAGGGACGCGTCCGCGGTCGTCTCGCGGGGCATGACGGCGGCCGCCGGACGGCCCAGCGGCGAGGCTTCGAATTGCCGGGCCGCGTAATTGATGAGGCCGCCCTGGCCGGCCAGGAACTGATCCACGGTCACGGGGGCGCCCTCGGCGTCCACCAGGTAGGTGGCGGGCGCGCCGGCGAGGAGCTGGGCGGCGTTCGCCGGGACGGGACCCTGGGACGGCGGAGGGGCCAGGCTCAGGACGGAGTCGAGGGGCACGCGCGCATAAGCGGGGCGGCCCAGGGCATCGGGGAGCGCCCCCGCCCCCAGCGCGGGATAGGTGGCCGAGCCGCCGGGCTGCATGCCGAGGTAGTCCACGCTCTGCATGTCGAGGCCCAGGCCGTCCTGGAAAGAGACGGACACCTGCGGATCGTTGAGCACGAGCAGGTCGTCGAAGCTGCCCGCCTGGCTCAGGGCGAGCACGGGCTTGCCGACGCCGGCCAGGGCGTTATTGGCCGTGTAGGTGAGGCAGAAGACCTGCACGCCGTCGACGTAGAACATCACGAAGCCTTCCACGACGGTGAAGACCCAATGGCTCCCGAGGCCCATGATCGTGGATTGCGCCGCCGTGACCAGGCTGCCGTCCGCCTGCTTGCGGGCCAGGACCCAGGCGGAGGCGCTCCCGTTCCAGCAGGCGAACACGTCGCCGTTCCCGACGCCGGCGTTGCCGGTGGCGGCGGTGGCGCAGGCCACGCGGACCGCGAAGTTGGTGAAGGCGAAGAGGCTCAGGGTCGCCGTCCCCCCCAGGGAATCGGCGGGCGCAGGGACGGCCGGGGCGTAGTTCAGGAGCCCGCCGGAGATGGTCCAGGTGCCGCCGGCGAAGGTCCAGTCCGCGGTGTTGCCGTCGTGGAAATCGTAGTAGGCGCTGTCGCTGGTGGTGGCCAGGCGCAGCACGCTGTTGGGGAACCCGGGCAGGAAAGTCCCCCCGGCGGTCAGCGACCGCGAGAACGCGGGATCGAGGATCCACTTGACCTTCCCCCCGGGCCCCACCTGGGCGATGCGCCGCCGGCAGCCGTCGTAGACGAAGCGGTCGGTCTCCCCGTTGTTGCCGAGGGTGGCCGTGACCGCCCCGCCGGGTCCGTAGACGACGGCGGACATGTTCCCGTCCACCGGCGCGAAGCGGAGGTCGTCCAGCAGGCAGACGACGGAGGTGTTGGCGTTGAAGGCGTTGACGGCGATCTGGATCGGCACCGCGGCCGGCACCGAGCCGGCCGCGCGCAGGGCCGGCAGGTCCACGGACTTCCGCAGGCTGACCCAGAGGTTCGAGGTGGCGGGGATGTCCAGGTAGACGGGGCTCCCCACGGCCTGGCCGTTGTCGGAGCGGTAGGCGGCCAGCTTCCAGCGGGCGGCCCCTTTGGAGGGATCGAAGCCGGCCGGCGTCTTCGCCCAGCAGGAGAGCTGGTAGGACCGGCCCTGGTCGGCGGGCTGGTAGACGCAGAGGGGGCCGGTCTGCGCGCCCGGCGCGCAGGGCAGTTGCAGGCAGCGGGCCCCGGTGTGGAAGTCGCTCACGACGATGTTCTCGGCGAGGCTCCCGTCCGGGTCGGTCCAGGTCCAGGCCCCCGACGACTCGTAGGCCTCGAAGCCGTAATAGTCCGCCTCGCCGGCCGCGGGGTCGGCATGGATGCATTCGGCGGTGGGCTGCCATCCCGAGGCCCCGTACAGGGCCGCATGGCAGACGCCGTTGGCGTCGAGGCTGCGGGAGGCGAGCCCGGCCGCCGTGCGCGCCGACACCGTGGAGACGGGCAGCCACTGGGCGTCCGCCTCGCCCCCGCCGTTCCAATGCGTGAAGGTCGCGGTCCCGGCGCGCGCCCGGTATTCCTGCCACGGGGCCCAGTTCCCCTGGCCGTACCCCCAGTCCTGCTTCCAGGTGGTCACGTCGATGCCGGTTACCGTGTCCGTGCCCGCTCCCGGCGCGCGCGTCCGCCGCGTGGACTGGATGACGGGGGAGAGGATGTTCGCGGCTCGGGCGGTGTCGTACTGCTCCCAGAAATACATGAACTGGCGCACCAGGCGCTGCTCGTTCCCGGAGGAGTCGTAGTTGCGGCTGTCGGTCTGGGTGACCATCCCGGTGTCGGCGCTGTACGCGTAGAGGATCTCGCCGGTTACCCCGTCGAGCATCGGCGCCTCGCGCAGGAGCCGCATGTAGAGCCCCTGGCCGCTGCCGCCCAGGGGCAGGGGGTACAGCATCCAGTCCTTCTCGCCGCTCGCGACCAGGTTGCCGGAGGCGTCCAGGCTGCGCTCGGCGTACAGGGCCCCCTTGACGCGGGAATAGTAGGACGGCGCGTTGGTGTACGCCGGGTCCGACGGGTAGGGCAGGGCCGGCGTCTCCGCGGCGGTGAGCCCGTTGAAGTAATAACTGTCGGTGCGCCCGCAGGGCATGGCCGCCGGATCCTCGCTCCCGGCGAAGCGCGTGACCTGGTTGAACTGGGGCACGAAGCCGGAGGCGTCCACGGTGGCCTGGGCCGCCGCGTAGGCGTAGCCGGTGGGCACGGTCAGGTAGCCGGTGGCGGCGAGCACGCCGGTCACCGTGTAGCCGATCTGCGCGCCGGAGGCCTGCTGGTTCGCCACGCGGTAGAGCGTGAGCTGCGATCCGGAGGCCCCGTAGGTGCCGGTGTAGGTGACGAAGGCCCGGAAGCCCGCCAGGGCCGAGGGATCGCCGGAGGGGATCACCAGGCTCTGGCCGGCCAGGGTGACGGCGGTCCCGGCCGTCCCGTTCTGCAGGGGGACGACGTAGGTATTCCCGCCGTTCTGGTACAGGACGTACTGGGTCTCCAGGATCTGGAGGCTCGCCAGGTCGTCGCCGGCCAGGCCGGAGGGGAAGGTCGCCTTCGAGACCCAGGTGGCATCGGGCTGCTGGGCATACAGGGCGTTGTTCAGGAGGACGTAGGGGCTGGCCTGGCGGCGGGTGCGGGCGGCCCGGACGGCCACCGCGCCGGTGGCGCCGCTCGCGCTCATGCCGGCGGGGACGCTCCAGGCGCCGGTATTGGGATTGTAGGCGGCCAGGTCGTAGGTGAAGGCGCCGGCGCCCGTCTGGATGACCCGCAGGACCTGGTCGAAGCCGTAGGAGACGGAGGCCAGGGCGGCCCCCGCGGGGAAGTCCAGTCCGGCGAGGTTCCGGGCGTTCCAGGCCGCGCCGTCGAAGCGGTACAGGTGCTGGCCGAGCGCGATGTCGGCGCCGCGGATGGCGGCGGCGAAGGGGCTCTGGCCGCCCGTGAAGGTCAGGACGGTCAGGCTGTAGGCGTCCAGGTCCGCGTAATCGGCGCTCCAGGCGAAGACGCGATAGGCTGCCGAGACGCCGCCCGCCTGGCTCGCGGTCTCCGTGACCGCCACGAAGCCGTTCCCCGGGGCCAGGATGAGCCCGGTCAGGGTGGCGAAGGAGCGCGGCGCAGAGAAGGCGCCGGCCTGCCAGGCCCCCAGGGCGTCGAGATGGAAGAGCGAGAAGTGCAGGGGGTCCGTTCCCGACGCCGACGTGCCCGCCGCGAAGAGGACGTTGGAGACCGCGGCGACGGCGAACAGGGAGGCCCCGCCGCCGGTCGCCAGGGTCGTGGAACCGTCGTCGACCCAGGCCCGGCCGTTCCAATGGTAGCGGCACAGCAGCCCTCCGGCCGTGCCGAGCACAGCGGCGAAGGCGTCGCCGGCGGTCAGCACGGCGGTTTCGCCGGCCGGGATGGCGGTGGTGAAATAGGGGACGGCGGGATCGCCGAAGGCTGGGGCCACCCACTGGCCGAGGCGGTCGGAGTCGAGATGGTACAGGTACACGCGCTGTCCCGCCAGGACGGCGAAGAAACGGTCCTGGGCCTGGATGGGCAGGGCGTCGTAGGCGGCGGCGCCGGCCACGGGGATGGCGTCCAGGGTGGCCGCGAGCCAGCGCCCGTCCCAGGTCTGGGCGGTGACCTGCATGATGGGATCGGCCCCGCCGGCCTTCTCGCCGTACCAGGCGAGCACGACGTAGTCGTCGGCGAAGGCGAAGCGCGGCCGGCTGAAGGCATAGCCGGCGATGGACGGGGCCGCGAGCTGGGCCTGGCGGGCGGAGAGGCCGAGCGTCTGCTGGCCGTAATGGAAGGTCACGGAGCCGCCCTCGGGCAAGGTGGCGGTCTTCATGGCGCCGTACAAGGCGTGGTTGGCGGCGTCGAAGACCTGGTCTACGCTCACGCCGTCGGCGCTCCCGTAGTAGGTGAAGAGCGTGTCGGGGAGGGCGCCGCCTCCGGCCCAGGTGCGGCGCAGGCCGGTCAGCAGCCGCTTGGTGAAGGCGCCGCCGCCCAGGAAGAGGGTATGGCCCTGCCCGTCGTCGTACAGGGGGGTCACTGTGAAGAGGAGCGTCCCCGTGGCGTCGAGGTATTGCACGCCGTTCAGGTAGCGGGTCTCGAACCTGTCCTGGAAGGCGTTGGGAGGCGCCGGCTGCGTGTGGGGGTCCTGGTATTCGGAAGGGTCCTTCGCGGCGTATTGCAGCACCGCGGCGTCGCCGGCGACGCCGTCGACGCGCGCCAGATACGAGGCCTGGGTGAAGGCCGGCTGCGTCCCGCCGGGGCCCGGGGCCGCCCCCACGTATTCCAGGACGGCGTCGTAGGTGTAGGTGACGGCGTTGTCCCAGAGGTCCAGCACCTGGGAGAGGTTCCAGGCCACGGCGATCTGCGCCTGCCCCGCGGTGCGGCTGCTGGATCCCAGCCAGTTGCCCCAGGCCACGCCCCATTGCACCGTGCCGCGGCGGCTGTCCTTGTCGCCGAAGCGGTGGCGCGATCCGTCCTCCTTGAC
This sequence comes from uncultured bacterium, assembly GCA_966238865.1. GTDB lineage: Bacteria > Fibrobacterota > Fibrobacteria > UBA11236 > UBA11236 > CBILQL01. The sequence goes on along the minus strand of CBILQL010000159.1, from coordinate 366 downwards.
GATCTGCCAGAGCTCCCGGGAGGGATCGTAGGTGATGCTCCAGAAGGCGTACTGGACCAGCGCGAAGGTAAGCAGGCCGTTCGCGGTCCCGGTGCGCACCAGCGGGGAGGAGCCTCCCGCGGACAGGAAGTAGTAGCGGGTGGCGTCGCCGGGCGCCGTGTAGCGCAGGTCGGCGACGATGGCTTCGCGTCCCAGGCTCCAGCCCAGCCCGAGCACGCCCGTGGGCGCCGCCAGGTTCCAGGTGGAGGCAGCCTTCCACACCGAGCTGTCGTAATAGACCGGCAGGGCCACCCGGTTGTCCTGCCCGTCGTCGCCGCCCCCCTCCAACAGGTCGAAGGCCAGGCTGGCTCTGCCGGTGAAGCGGTT
>CBILQL010000158.1:0-8954 GCA_966238865.1 uncultured bacterium | reverse complement strand
TCCGGACAGGAAGCCGACCGTCCCCAGGCTGCGGATGCGGAAGAACAGGCCGTGCCCTCGATGGCGCACCGCCTCCAGGGTGCAGGCGGTGTTGAGCGGAAAGACGCCGGCGGCGAAGAACGAGAACAGGAAGAAGATCGCGAGGAGGGCGCCGAATCCGCCGACGAAAGGAAGCGCCGCCAGGGACAGCGCCGCGCCCGCGAGAGAGAGGAGCAGGGGGACTCGGGCGCCGTGGAACAGGCGGATCACCCGCACCTGGAGCAGCGGAGAAACGATGCCGGCCAGGGAGCCCGCCGCCAGCAGGAAGCCCACTTGCAGCGCGGTGGACCCGCGGCGCTCGAACAGGTAGGAATGGAACTGGGTGGAGGAGGCGCCGGCGAATGCCAGGAACATGGTGAGGCTGACGCCCGCCAGGGACGCCGTCTTCGCAAGAGGCGCAAGAGGCGCAAGAGGCGCGGGAGACGCGGAAGGCGCAGGAGGCACGGGGTAAGTATAGCAAGACCCGGCCCCCCGCATCCTTCCCCTCCGAAGGATGCCCCGCGCGGGTGCGGGTGGGGGCCGGGTGTTCCGGCAGGCGGGCCTCGCTTTTCCCGGAGAGGCTAGGCCGAAGGGTTCCAGTCCACGGTGCGGGACATTACCCCGGCCTCGGTCAGCACCCGGACATGGTAGCGGCCCCGGGACAGGAGGCGCCCTTGCGCATCGCGGCCGTCCCATATCCACCCCAAGGTGTCGAAAGTCCTGCCTGGCCTGTAGGCGAACAACAGGCGGCCGTGTGGGTCGAAGATCTGGATAGCCTTCACCCTGGCCGGAGACGCGAATTCGAGGCGCAGCAGGCCGCCGCGCACCGTGGTCGTGAACCGGGTCGAAGTCCCCGGAAGGGCTTTCCGCCGGGCGATCTCCGTCGCAACCCCGCCCGACGGGATGGCCTGGGGCTGGGAGGCCAGGAAGGCGGTGTAGGCGGAGAGGACCTGGTGCTCCAGGGACAGGGCGATGATGTCCGCCTTGTTGGCTTCGCCCGTCCCCTGCTCCAACATGAGCCGGCCGATGCGCTCCCGCGCCCACAGCTTGGGCACGGACCAGGATAGGGTCTCCGTCCTTCCCGCGTCGAGAGGGCGGGTGAAGGTCACCGGCTGCCCGTCCTTGTAGGCGGTGAGGGTGACCGTGAAGTCCCCGCCGCGCCGGAACCTGCCGCACACCCGGTAGGGCAGGCCCCGGTACAGGGCCTTCGAAACGGGCCAGATCACCTCGGAGGTGTCCAGGCCGCCGAAGTCGACCCGGATGTTGCTCAACTGCGGCGCCTCGATGCGCGACCAGGCGGCCTCCACGGCGGGACCGGCCGGCTCGCCCTGCAACAGCTCGGTGGCGAAGCCGTTCCCGACCTTGGCGCATTCCTCGAGGAAGAAGCGGTTGAGGCTGTTGCCGGCGCCGAAGGTGAAGATCGTGGGCTGGGAGGGATGGGCGCCGATGGCCTGGAGGATGGCGGACTCGTTGGTGATGAAGCCGTCGGTGAGGAACACGTAATAGCGACGCTTGTCCGATTTCCGGGGGATGGCGAGGCAGCGGTTCACCGCCGCCAGGAGCTCCGTCCCGCCCATCGGTACGAGGCCGCGCACGAAGGTCTCGGCGATGCCGACGTTGGCCCGCGTGGCGGCTACCGGCGTCTCGGATCCGAAGGCGTATTGCACGGCGTCGCTGAAGGAGAGCACGGTCAGGTCGTCGTCGGGCGTCAGGCGGGAGAGCAGCGAGAGGGCGATCTCCTTCTCGCGCTCCAGGGGCCACCCCGCCTGCGATCCGCTCACGTCCACGAGCAGCACCAGTTCCAGGTCGGGCCGCGCCCCGGCGAACAGGCTCGCGTCCGGGTAGAGGTTGAGCATGAACCAGCCCGGGGACGCCTCCGCGCCGCCCGCGCCCGCCGCAGCCGGCGCGCGGTACGTGGCGAGGGAGACGTCCTGGCCGGATCCGGCCGGCTTGAGGCGCAGCACGTAGTCGCGGTTGGGGTAGGTCTGCGCCGCCTTCAGCAGCACGCCGCGGGTGTAGGCCGCCGCCGCCTGGTCCCCGGCCCCGAGCACACCCCGGGCGGTCAGCTCCGCCCGCATCGCCTCCAGCTCCCCCACCTCGATGACATGGCTGGGCGATGCAATCGACTCCAGTTGCACGCCGCTGCGGACGAGCACGTTGAATTGCAGCCCCTGCCCCGCGCGATCCTCGGGCGGGTTCCAGGAGCCCGCCGCAGCCGGCTGGCCGGAGCCGTAGCGCGGGCCGATCATGGTGGGAAAGGCCAGCTCCAGACCGCCGTCCGCATATTTCAGGGCCATGGACAGGCGGATTTCCACGTGGGCGGTCTCCCGCGCCCCGATATTGGCCAGGCGCTGCTGGAAGATGTTGGGCCTGTCCTGCAGGAGCAGGGCCGCCTGGCCTCCGTTCTGCCGGATGGAATCGTATTTCTGCTGGGCCTTGACCCGCTCCATGATCTCGGCCACGTACAGGGTATCACGGTAGGTATACTGCATGCCGTGCACGCTGCCCTGATCCGGCAGGGGGAAGACGTACACCGCCTCGCTGGCGGAATCGAAAGGATTGACGAAGGTCTGGGTCACCACTGCCTGGGCGATGGCGTCGGTGATCACCACGTTCACGCGGGTGAAGGCCGGGGAGATCGCGACCTGGGTCCTGGTGCGGGGGTCCACCATCCCGCACACCGGCCCGCTCAGCAGATCCAGCGGGATTTGGCCGTGGGTTCTTTCCAGCAGCCAGAACAGGGCCATCACGGCCAGCAACCGCTTCAGCATTTGCATCCTCCTTGGCGGGTGAAAGTCGGAGGAAACAAAAGCCGTGCCAGACCGGGGCGGCGAAATAGCCATCGGAATCGGGAGAAAAACAGAGATCGGTATCCGGGCGCCGATCAAATTCCTGGCGCCTGCGCAATTCTTGATGCGCTGCCGCTGCCAGGGGAGGGGGTTATTCCGGCCGGATCAGGATCTCACGGGGCCGGTATACAGGTACTTGGGCCTCACGATGGGAGTGCCCTTGCCGCCGCGGGCTTCCTTCCGCTCGTACACGATCTGGGCGGCTATGCCGACGCAGCGGGCCATGCCGAACAGCACAGTGTAATAGTTCTCATCCGAGAGGCCGCAGGCGGACAACAGGCAGCCGGACACCGCGTCCACGTTGGGATACGGGTTGGCTGCCTTGCCCCTCATCTTGAGCACTTCGGTGCCCACCTTGCGGAGGGTGACCGCCAGGCGGAACAGGGGATCCTGGGGGGCGATGGACTCGCCCAGGGCGTATTCCACCGTGGCCCGGGGGTCCTCGACGCGCAGCACCGCGTGGCCGAAGCCGAACAGGACGCCGCCCTTGTCCAGGATGTTCTCGACATGGGCGGTCAGGGCCTTCTCGTCCGTCGGATCCTTGACGTCCTTGGCGATGTCCTTGAGGAAGCGCAGGCATTCCTGGTTGGCCATCCCGTGCAGGGGCCCGGCCAGGGCGGCCATGGCGCCGACCAGGGAGCCGTACATGTCCTCATGTCCCGAGGCGATGGCCTTGCCCACGAAGGTGGACAGGTTGCCGCCGCCGTGATCGAAGTGGAGGATGTCGAACACGCGCATGAGGCGCACCAGATCTGGCTTCGCCCCGGGAGCCCCCAGCATGTGCACGAAGTTCTCCATGTAGCCGAGCTCGGGCTTGGAGGCGATGGGATCGCCCCACCCGGAGCGGATGCGGAAGATGGCGGCCACGGCCTCGGGCAGCTGGGCGATGACGTTGATGCAGTCCTTGGCGTAGTCGCCGGTGCCCTCGTACATGCCCATGGCGTTGATGGCCGCGATCAGCCACTTCATGGGATGGCCCTTCTTCGGCAGGCTGCGCAGGTGCTCGATCACGCCCCGGTCCAGGCGGGAATTGGCCGCCAGCTCCTTCTTGAAGGCCGCCAGCCGGGCGGCGTCGGGCAGCTCGCGCTTGATGAGGAGGTAGATGACCTCCTCGGGGTTCCGATCCGCCAGCTCGGGGATGGCGTAGCCGCCGTAGAAGAGGCCCTTCACGGGATCCACGTGGCTGTTGGGGCAGGTGCCTACCGGGAAACCGCGGAGGCCGGTGTCCAGGAGGTCCTTGGTGATCGTGAAAAGCGCTTCGCTGTCGGCCATTTCCGTTATCCTTTATGCTTCTTCCGCCTGTTTCCGCTTTCCCGCTCCGCTCAGATCGCCTCGGCGACGAGCTTGGCGAATTCCGAGCATTTCACTTCGCGGGCGCCTTCCATGAGGCGGGCGAAATCGTAGGTCACGGTCTTGGCGCCGATGGTCTTCTCCAGGGCGCGCTCGATGGCGTCGGCGGCCTCGGTCCAGCCCAGGTGGTTGAGCATCATCACGCCGGAGAGCACCACCGAGCCCGGGTTGACCTTGTCCTGGTTCGCGTACTTGGGCGCGGTGCCGTGGGTGGCCTCGAAGATGGCATGGCCCGTGAGGTAGTTGATGTTGCCGCCCGGGGCGATGCCGATGCCGCCCACCTGCGCCGCCAGCGCGTCGCTGAGGTAGTCGCCGTTCAGGTTGGGGGTGGCGATGACGTCGAAGTCCTCGGGGCGGGTGAGCACCTGCTGCAGGGTGATATCGGCGATGGCGTCCTTGATGACGATGCCGGCGCCGGGCTTCCCCTCCGGGATCCGCACCCAAGGCCCGCCGTCGATCTCGACGGCGCCGAACATCTCCTTGGCCACCTGGTAGCCCCAGTCGCGGAAGGATCCTTCCGTGAACTTCATGATGTTGCCCTTGTGGACCAGGGTCACGCTCTTGCGCTTCATCATGATGGCGTAGGTGATGGCGCTGTGGACCAGGCGCTCGGTGCCCAGGAAGCTGATGGGCTTGAGGCCCACGCCCACCTGCACCGGGGCCGGGCGGGCCGGCGCGCCGATGCTCTGGAGCTGCTTCTGCCATTCCTCCGACGCCGCCCCGGTGCCGAAGCGGATCTTGGCGAACTCCTTGGGGAACTCCTTGGCGATGAAGTCGAGGATCTTCCCGGCCTCCGGGGTCCCCGCCGCGTACTCGATGCCGGCATAGATGTCCTCGGTGTTCTCCCGGAAGATGACCATGTCCACCTTCTCGGGGTGCTTGACCGGCGAGGGCACTCCCGTGAACCAGCGCACCGGGCGAAGGCACACGTAGAGGTCGAGGATCTGGCGCAGGGCCACGTTGAGGGAGCGGATGCCCTTGCCCACCGGCGTGGTCAGGGGGCCCTTGATGCCGACCAGGAACTCCTTGAAGGCCGTGAGGGTCTCGTCGGGCAGCCATTGGCCCTCGCCGTACACGGACAGGGACTTCTCCCCGGCATAGACCTCCATCCAGGCGATTTTGCGCTTGCCGCCGTACACCTTGCGCACCGCCTCGTCGAGCAGGTACTGGGAGGCCTTCCAGATGTCCGGGCCCGTGCCGTCCCCCTCGATGAAGGGGATGATGGGCCGATCCGGCACCTGGAGCTTGTTGCCGGCGCCGATTTGGATTTTCGCGCCCTCCTGGGGCACCTTGACTTTGGAGTAATTCGCCATTGAATCCCCGGGGGCTGGGAGGCTCTGGGACCGGGCCTGGGCGGCGCGGATGAGCCCCTTCGGTGAATGCCTTTAGTGCTTCAAAATATAATACCAGTTTGCCGCTTCTTGGAAAATTCCGACATTTCCGGCCCCTCAGGGCTGCCCCTGGACCGCCGTCCGAAGTGCAAAAAATTGTCCGGAAGGCTTCCGCCGGAAGACTTCATGCCAACTCCCGCCGGTCAGGAGGGGTTACTTGTCCGCGGAGGGTATGTACTCTTCCACCAAATCCGTAGGGGTGCCGGAGGTCGGCCCCGTCTCCCCCCCGAAAAAGAAGACCCTGTCCGAATATCCTGCGCAGACATGATGGCGACGCCCTGTAGGGCTGCTTGTCCGGTTTATCCTGGTCTTTGTGGCGGGGTCATAGATTGACAAGTCACCCGTGGGTCCGTTGGACTTGCCATTTCCACCCATCAGGAAAATTTTTCCGTCCGAAACGCAGGAGGCCTGGCCAAAGTCGGAAAAACTGGTCCACAGATTTTCCCTGGCATCGGTCACAGGATCGTAAGTGTAAGCAAGTTCCCAGCCCAGGAAGAAAACCCTGTCCAACAACGTGTACGGTTTGATGTTGCCGATTAACAACGAGCTGGTGCCAAGATTCACCTGCCTCGCCGGCGACCACGAATCGGTTGTCGGATTATACTCGGCCAGCAAGACGTCATCGAAATTGACGGAATAAAAAACCAGGAACCGGCCATTCCATGCCGTCGCTGCCCTCACTGCCCCTATGGTTGGAATAGTGTCAGGCAAGGGACTCAGGGTGTCGATTTCTCCGGTAGCGGGATTCAGGGCAAGCGGGGTGATGCGTCTGGGAGAGGTGGATGAATTCCAGATGTCGAACAGCATCAGCCGTTTGCCCGCCGAATCGACGCCTCCAAGGGCCCTAGACCAGGCAGTAGGCAGGGTAGCGACCTTGGTCCAATCGCCGTTCGACGGATCGAAGCTGTTCACCTCAAAATTATGGAACACATAAATCCTGTCTCCGAAGCTATACGCCCCGACAGGCCCCTCCTTGGTCGGCATGGGGGGCCTCGCTCTCCATGGGTTGGTGTCCACCTGGATGGCGAAGGCAGGCAGGGCCGCGCTGCGCCTCCCATCGGAAACCCGCAGCACGATTCCGGAATAGGTCCCTGCCTGCGAATCCGCCGGCATCCCGCTCATCACTCCGGTAGCCGTGTCGAGGCTGGCCCAGGACGGCAGGTTCGACGCTGAAAACCGCAGTGAATCCCTGTCCGGGTCGGAGGCCACCGGGGCGAAGCGGTACTGGACCAGGGTTTTCGTCGCGGAATCCGGTGTCCCGCCCAGTGTCGGCCCGGAGTTGCCCGGCATCCGCAGGCTGTCGGACCAGACCGTTCCTGCCCCGTCCTCGACCTGCACGTAAACCGTGTAGGCTCCCAGGCGCGACCAGGCGAAGCGCAGGGTATCCCGAGCGGACTTCTCCCCGCCCAGCTTGCGCGTCGCCACGACGGAATCCTTGCGGCCCAGGGCCCAAGTTATCCCGGCCAGGGGGCGGGTCCGGTTCGCCAGGGAGACGCCGACCACGGTGGAATCGGCCTCCCGGTCCGGATCCCATGTCGTGGCCACCGTCTCGAGCGCAATCGCCGTGCGGACCGAGGCGAGGGAGGCCGCGGTAACGGGCAGGTTTCCATAGCCCAGGCCGACCTGGTCCGAGAGGTTCCGTACCCGGATCCGGTATTCCAGCCTCCTGTCGATCGTGTCCCCCGGCGCGAACAGGGCTGTGGCCGAAGGCCGGCGTACGGTGTCGGAAAAGGCCGTGCCCTGGACCCGGGCGATTGGCTGCTGCGACAAGGTCAGAGACAGGCCCGTGTCGCGGAACACCAGGTACTCGGAGAAATCCCGGTACTCCACCTTGTTCCACGCGAGGTGGACGACGCCGCGAAGCGTGTCATAGGAGGCGCGCAATCCGACCACCACGGGTATCCCCGTGTACGGGAGGCGCAAGGTATCCTCCAGGCTGTCGCTGCGTCCGGAAGCCACGTCCAGCCCAACGAAGAGCGGCGTGTACTCTGGAACCGTCGTGAGCAGGCGGAGGGTGTATTTACCCGCCGCGAGCCCCTTCAAGCGGAACCTCCCGGAAGACTCTACGTTGGCGTAATTGTCGGTCCCCAGGACCTGCACCGTCACCGAACCGGGATCGTGGTTGGGTTGCATCCCGACGATTCCGGCCACCGTTCCCGGCTCATCCAGAGTGTCCGGGGAAATGGAATCCGTTTGCGCGGAGACGTACACGGAATCCTGGAACGCGAACTGGCCGTCCAGTTCCGCCAGGATGTTGTATTCCCCGGCGGGCAGGGAATCCAACACATAACGCCCGCCGCTGTCCGTCCGGGTCGTATAGGCGGGATCCGCGGATTCGGGGATGTGGTCCACGTGGAAAACCCGGACCATGGCGTCCGACGCCCCTGTGCCGTCCAGAAGGTAGATCCTTCCCACCCGAAGCTCGTTGTCGACGATGGAGCCGCGATTCGCCTGATCCTCGAAGATGCATGCCGACAGGAACGCAGACACCCACAGGAAATGCCTTTGGAGCCGACGGATCTTCATTCTGACCTCAACGCGTTTGTGGGAAGAACTGGATATTGAACTGGTACACGGCAACCGGCTCCGGATCGTCCTCCATCAGGGCGACAAGCCGCTTCCGGAGCGACTCGATTTCCGCCACCGCCCGCCGGAATCCGGGCGCGGAGTAGGAAAGCGTCAATGCGGAGACATGCCGCTCCTCCTTCCCGAAACGCTCCATGGCCTGGGTGCCCAGGGCCATGGTCTCGGCCAGGAAGGCGGCGGCATGGCCGGATTTCGATGCCGGATCCTTCTTCAGGGTGATGGCGCGGGGCCGGAAGCACCCCTGGGCGTCCTTGTAGATGAAATCCAACCCCAGCAAGAGTCGAATGGCCTCTTTGGCCTGCCTGACCTGGATGGGCGGACAGAGCTTCCTGGCCAGCGCGGAGTAATCCCCCCGGAAGTCGTAGAAGAACAGGAGCTCGCGCAGGGCCGCAAAATACCATCTGTTATAGAAGACGAACTTCTCCCGCCCCACCGTTTCCGTGCGCAATTCCTTGAACGACAGCAGCTTCCGGAAATGGTGGGCCTTCTCCTCGGCCGTGTCCGCCTGGTTGTACTGCACCAGTGATTCGAAATATTCCGCTTCCCGCTCCTTCAGCCTGAACAGCGCCGCCAATTTCACCCGATGTCCTCCGGCCAGGTCCATGCGCCCCTTGACCAGGTCCGCGAACCAGCTGCTGGAGGCAAACCCGAGCTGGGAGGAGATGAAGCGATGCGAAAACCCCTTGTTCCGGGCCCGGCAAGCCCGGTAGAAATCGCCCAGGAATTGGCGATAGTCCATGTAGGTGAAAATGGACGGCAA
>CBILQL010000157.1:0-8959 GCA_966238865.1 uncultured bacterium | reverse complement strand
GGGCCCTGCCGGACGGCTTCAAGGCCCCGGACCTGCTCGAGCTGGCCCGGGGGCCCGCCGCTGCCGCCGAGGGGAAAGAGGCCAGGGCGGCGCATTTCCCGCTCCAGGCCTTCGCCGGCCTGGTGCCCCGCGAGGAGGAGATGCGGGAGGGGCGTCCGAGCACCTTCTACTTCTACCAGGACCAGGATTGGCGGGGGCTGCGCATCACCTGGGAAAAGGACGGGCGCGAGGAGCTCCGGCGGCGCCGCCGGGATCCGGATGCGCCTCTCAAGGTGCGCGTGGAAACGGACGCCCGCCACATGGGGAAGGTGGACGTGGCCCTGACGCTGAAAGGCGATTCGGCCTACCTGCATTTCCGCAACCAGTTCCACGACGTGGAAGGCATACTCGACGAGAACATGCCCGAGCTGCGGAAGTCGGCGGCGCTCCTCGGGGTGCACATCGAAGCGTGGACGTATTCGCCGATGGAAGACGTTCCCCAGGTTCAGCCGACGGCGGGGTGGGTACGGCCGTTGTCCCTAGACGCGGGGTTGCTTGATTTGATGGGTTGAGGGTTGGGGGAAGACCCTGATGAGACTGTCGTGTGTCCCTGGGGGCGGGGCGGGCATGCGTCCGGCTGCGGCCGAAGCTGGACTGCTGCAACGGGTCGCTGCCCGGGTATCCGGATGCCGGTCGCAAGCGCCCTCATCCTCCTCGTGTCCCCGCATCCGGATGCCCGGGCGGCCGCGTCGGACTCGCCGTCCACATGCCCGCCCCGCCCCCAGGGACATGCGGCCGGCCCGCCAGGGCCGGTCCACCCCGCAATGTAACCCACCAAGTCATATCCCACGAGGTGGGATGTCCCAGGGAGAGGAAGAAGCGGGATGTACCTGCGGGAGAAGGGGGAGTGGGATGTCCCTGGGGGGACAACTTGTTAATTTTGGCCTGCGATGGGTCGGTATCGGTTTGCGATTGAGTATCAGGGGACGGCGTATGCCGGGTGGCAGGTGCAATCCGGGCAGCCTACGGTGCAGGAGGCGTTGGAGACGGCGTTGAGGATTTGCCTGCGGGCCGAGGTCGGCATCGTGGGGGCGGGGCGGACGGATGCGGGGGTGCATGCGCGGGGGCAGGTGGCGCATTTCGATTTCGCCGGGGAACTGGAGCCGCGGCGGGTGGAGCATTCCCTGAATGCGCTGACGCCGGTGGACATCTGCGTGCGGAGGATGGAGTCCTGCGCGGAGGATTTCCATGCGCGTTACGATGCCGTGTCCCGGACCTACCATTATCGCATCGCCAGGCGGACGGTATCCTTGATGCGCCACATGAGCTGGTACCCGGGGTTCCGGTTGGATGAAGAGGCCCTGCGGAGCGAATTGCGAAGCGTGATGGGGTTGCACAATTTTGTAAATTTTTCGGTGCCGAGGGACGATGGCAAGAGCACGGATTGCGATCTTCTGCGCGTCGAGGTGATCGGCGACCGGGAGTTCCTCACCGTGATCGTGGAGGCCAACCGGTTCCTGCACAAGATGGTGCGTTCCCTGGTCGGGGCCGCTTTCGACGTGGCCCGCGGCGCGCGGCCCGCCGGTTTGTCGCGGGAGATCCTGTCGGGGAGCTACCGGGGCGAATGGACCTGGGCCCCGGCCCATGGACTTTGCCTGGAGAGGGTGGCTTACAAGGACTATGACGCTTAAGAACCTTACTGTTTTCCTGTTCGGCGCCTTGATCGCTTTTGCCCTGTCCATGGCACTGGCGCCTGCTCCCGGAAGCGCGGCGGGGACTGGCGGAAGCGCCGCGGGGACCGCCGGGAATGCGGCGGGAACGGTGCGCGATCCCGCCTTGCCGCCCGTCCAGACTACGCCGCCGGTACCCGCGTCCGAAGGGCGGCGCACGACTTTGGTGGCCGCCACCGAGAAGGCCGCGCCGGCGGTGGTTTCCATCACCGTGCGCCGCAGCGCCGTGGTGGCCTACAATCCCTTCTACCAGGACCCGTTCTTCGACTTCTTCGGGCCCCAGTACCGGCGCAAGGAGCAGAGCAGCATCGGGTCGGGCGTGATCGTGTCCGCGGACGGGTATATCCTGACCAACAGCCACGTGGTCGGGGCCGGGGAGGCCGGTGATCTCGAAGCCATCACGGTCACCTTGCCCGACAGCCGTCAATTTCCGGCCACCTTGATCGGGGCCGACCCGGCCAACGACCTGGCGGTGGTGCGCATCAAGGGGCCGGCCCTGCCGGTGGCCGAGCTGCAGGTCAAGGACGAGAACCTGATCGGCGAATGGGTGGTGGCGATCGGCAACCCGTACGGCTATCTTATCGGGGACACCAAGCCGACGGTGACGGTGGGAGTGCTCAGCGCCACCCATCGCACCTTCTCCAGCCAGAGCGGCATCCATTACCACAACATGATCCAGACCGACGCCTCCATCAATCCCGGCAACAGCGGCGGGGCCCTCGTGAACGGGGACGGGCAGGTGATAGGCATCAACACCTTCATCCTGACCGGCGGCGGCCAGAGCCAGGGTTCCATCGGGCTGGGTTTCGCCATCCCCATCCAGAAGGCCAAGCTGGTGCTGGACGAGCTCATCAAGCACGGCCGCATCCGGGAATTCACCACCGGCATCTACACCGACCCGTACGTGAACCAGCAGCGGGAGGGGGTGGTGGTGGCCGGGCTGGATCCCAAATCCCCGGGGGAGAAGGCCGGCCTCAAGGTCGGGGACGTCATCTATTCCGTGGCGGGTAAGCGCATCGTCAGCTTCCAGGACATCCAGGACGTGTTCAAGCTCTTCCAGGTGGGGGAAAGCGTGGAAATCCTCTACCTTCGGGGCAGGGAAAAAAGGCATACTCAGATGGTGCTGGAAGAAAAGGTCGGACCCAGGTCCAAGGCCAAACCCGGCGTGTATTAACGGAATCGTTCGAGGAAGGCGGGACGGAGCATGGAATTGCATAGGAGCCACAGCGTGGGCCGGTTATTTGTTTTCATCCTGCTGGGGCTCATCATCGGAGGGATATTCGGCGAGGTGCTGGGCCTGGTGCTGGGCCAGATCGGCGTGCTCACCGGCGGCGAGATGAACAATCCCATCCGCAACTTCTTCGTGGCCGCCATCGAATACAGCATCGGCATCAAGGAAGGCGGCATCCTCGTCGACCTCTACATGATCAAGTTCCGGCTCGGCTTCGGCATCAAGCTGAACCTCTGCTCGGTGGCGGGCATGCTGCTCAGCCTCTATATCATGAAATGGTCCAAGTAACCCTTCCCGAAACGTCCGGCGCCCGCGCATAGCCGGGCGCCACCCCCCCCTGAAATCGGCCTTCGACCCCTCCCAAGTGGTATATTGGGGGAGGAGGCGCACGCCTATGGAAAAGCCCGTCTCCGCGGACGGCGGGATGGCTGCCGAAGCTGGCGGGAACGCCGCCGAAGACGGCAGGATCGCCTGGGAACCCGGCGCGGAAACGCGCGCCCGGGCCCGGCTTACCCGTTTCATGGCCGCGACCGGGGCGGAATCCTGGGACGCCCTGCATCGCCGCTCGGTCGAGGACGTGGCCGGATTCACCGAGGCCGTCCTGCGATTCCTGGACATCCGCTTCGACACGCCCTATGCCAAGGTCATGGATGCCTCCCGCGGTCCGGCCTCGGTCGCCTGGTGCGTGGGCGGCCGCATGAACATCACCGTCTCCTGCCTGGACAAGCACCGGGGCACGCCCGCCTGGTCGCAGCCTGCGCTGATCTGGGAAGGCGAAGAGTCCCGGACCCGAACCCTCACCTTCGCGGAGCTGCACGATGCAGTCGAGCGTTGCGCCGCCGGCCTGCGCGCCCTTGGTCTCGGGAAGGGAGACGCTATCGCCTTGCACCTGCCCATGGTGCCGGAAACCGCCATCGCCCTCCTCGCCGTCGGCCGCATCGGCGCCGTGGCCGTTCCCCTGTTCTCCGGCTACGGCCCTGCCGCCATCGCGGCCCGTCTCCAGGATGTGGAGGCCAAGGCCCTGTTCACCTGCGCCGCCTTCCCGCGGCGGGGCAAGCCGGTCGCCGCCAAGCTAGCCGCCGACGAGGCCCTGGCGTCCTGCCCCGGCGTGGCGCATGTCATCGTCGTCGGCCGCCCGGAAGTTTTTCCAGCGAAGCCGGGGTCGGCCCCGGGGAAATCCTTGCAGGCCGGCCCGGTCTCCGCCCTCGGCGCTGCCCCGGCTGACGCTCCTGGTACGGCCGTCCCCCTGCGCGCCGGCCGCGACCTGGCCTTCGAGGATCTCCTCCGCGCCGGCGACGCGGCCCCGGCCTCGGCCCGTCAAGCCGAGATCCTCTCCGCCGAGGATCCCCTGCTGGTGCTCTACACCTCCGGCACCACCGGGCGGCCCAAGGGTATCGTGCATTCCCATTGCGGCTTCCCGGTGAAAGCCGCCCAGGACATGGCCTTCGGCACCGACGTCGGGCCCGGGGACCGTATCGCCTGGGTTACGGATATCGGCTGGATGATGGGGCCCTGGATGCTCTACGGCGCGGCCATCCTGGGGGCCACCGCGGTCCTCTACGACGGCGCGCCGGATTTCCCGGGTCCCGATCGCCTGTGGGAGTTCGCTGCCCGGCACCGGGTCGGCATCCTCGGGGTGTCGCCGTCCCTGATCCGCGCCCTGGCCGTCCATGGCCGGGAGCTTCCGGCGCGGCACGACCTCTCGACCCTGCGCATCCTTGCGTCCACCGGCGAGCCCTGGGACACCGGATCCTGGCGCTGGCTGTTCGAGGCGGTGGGAGGACGGCGGCTGCCCATCATCAATTATTCCGGCGGCACAGAGATTTCGGGGGGCATCCTCATGGGCAATCCCCTGCTGCCCATCAAGCCCTGCTCCTTCCCGGCGGCCTGCCCCGGCATCGACGCCGACGTGGCCGACCCCGCCGACCCGGAGGGCCGGTCCTTCAATGCCGCAGGCGGCGGTGCAGGCACCGGCGCAATGAGCGGGGGGGTGGGGGAGCTTGTGATCCGCAAGCCGTGGATCGGCATGGCCCGCGGCTTCTGGAAGGATCGGGAACGATACCTGGAGACCTACTGGTCGCGCTGGCGGGACGTATGGGTGCACGGCGACTGGGTCCGCCGGGACGCGGGCGGGCATTGGTACATCCTGGGCCGCAGCGACGACACCTTGAAGGTGGCGGGCAAGCGGGTGGGCCCGGCGGAGGTGGAATCCATCCTCGCCGCCCATCCCGCGGTGGCGGCGGCCGCAGTGGTGGGCGTGCCGGACGACAAGAAGGGAACGGCCATGGTGGCCTTCTGCGTGCTGAAGCCGGCCGGGACCGGCGCAGGGACGACGTCGGCAGGGACGGCGGAGCCGGCCGGAGATCTGCGGGCGAAGGCGGCGGCGGAACTGGCCGAAGCTCTGCGCGCCAAGGTGGCAGCGGAGCTGGGCCGGCCCCTGAGCCCCGAGGCGGTGCATTTCGTCGCCGCCCTGCCGCGCACGCGCAACGCCAAGGTGATGCGCCGGGTCCTGAGGGCGGCCTACCTGGGAGAGGATGCCGGGGACGTGACGGCCCTGGAGAATCCCGAGTCCGTGGCGGCCATCCGGGGGCTTGGGAGGAGGGATGGCCGGGAGGATGGCCCCCGCACCGGGGTTTCCGGGTCCACTGGGGTCGCGGATCGAAGCACGGGCGTTACGGGGACTTGACGTGGTATAGTGGAGGGGAGGCCGGACATGGATGATTCGTCCCTGAGGATCAAGCGGGTGCACCACGTGGAATTGCACGTGGGGAACGCCAAACAGGCGGAGTACTATTACCGCCAGGCCTTCGGCTTCTCCCGCCTCGCCTACGCGGGGCTGGAGACGGGCCGGAGGGACCAGGCCTCCTATGCGCTGGCGCAGGGCAAGGCCACTCTGGTGCTGACCTCGTCCTATCTCCCGGACGGCGAGGCCGGCGAGCATGCGAAGCGACACGGGGACGGGGTCAAGGACATCGTGCTCGAGGTCGAGGACGCGGCGAAGGCCTTCGCCCTGGCCGTGTCCCGGGGCGCGGAGCCGGACAAGGAGCCGTGGGAAATGAGGGACGTGAACGGGTCGGTGAAGCGGGCTTCGGTGAAGGTGTACGGCGACACCGTCCATTCCTTCCTGTCCCTGGGCGATTACCGGGGGCCCTTCCTGCCCGGCTTCAGGGAGGATCGGGCGGCGGGACGCGCCGCAGGGCTGCTGGCCCTCGATCATTACGTCGCCAACGTGCGCCTGGGCGAGATGGGGAAGTGGGAGGAATGGTACAAGCGGGTGCTGGGCCTCGAACGCTTCATGACCTTCGACGACAAGGACATCAGCACCGAGTTCACCGCCCTGAACAGCGTGGTGATGGCCAACCCATCGCGCAGCCTCAAGTTCCCGATCAACGAGCCCGCCCCCGGGCGGCGCAAGAGCCAGGTGGAGGAGTACAACGACTTCCACCATGGGCCGGGCGTGCAGCACATCGCCCTGCTCACCGCCGACATCGTCCGCACGGTGTCGCAGATGCGCGCCAACGGCGTCGAGTTCCTGCGGGTGCCGGACGCCTATTACGAAGCCCTGCCGGCCCGGGCGGGCCGCATCGAGGAGGCCCTGCCCGCCCTGCGGGAGCTGGGCATCCTGGTGGACCGGGACGACGAGGGCTACCTGCTCCAGATCTTCACCCAGCCGGTCGGCGATCGTCCCACCCTCTTCTTCGAAATCATCCAGC
Organism: uncultured bacterium; assembly: GCA_966238865.1. Taxonomy (GTDB): domain Bacteria; phylum Fibrobacterota; class Fibrobacteria; order UBA11236; family UBA11236; genus CBILQL01. Next base: position 2,306 of record CBILQL010000157.1, on the reverse strand, counting down.
GCAAGGGCTGCCAGGGATTCGGAAAGGGCAACTTCAAGGCCCTGTTCGAGGCCATCGAGCGCGAGCAATCCCTGCGGGGGAACCTGGTGTGAGCGGCGAGGCGTCATCCCCGCGTTACCTGTCCGGCTTCGGCAACGAGTTCGCCACCGAGGCCCTGCCGGGCGCCCTGCCCCGAGGCCAGAATTCGCCCCAGCAGGTCCCCTACGGCCTCTACGCCGAGCAGATGAGCGGCACGGCCTTCACGGCGCCCCGTCATGCGAACCGGCGATCCTGGCTGTACCGCATCCGGCCCTCCGCGGTCACGGGGCCCTACCGCCGGGTCCCCGACGGCGACCTGCGCAGCGGCCCCTTCTCGGAAGCCGCGACCCCGCCCGATCCGCTGCGCTGGGATCCCTTCCCGATCCCGGAAGCGCCCACCGACTTCCTCGCCGGACTGTCCACTTTGGCCGGCAACGGCGACCCGGCCCGCCAGGAGGGCCTGGCCGTGCATCTCTACGCCGCCAACGCGCCCATGGAGGGCCGATATTTCCACGACGCCGACGGGGAGCTGCTGCTGGTCCCGGAAACGGGCAGGTTACGGGTGGCCACCGAGCTGGGTATCCTGGAGGCGGAGCCGGGGGAAATCGTCCTCGTTCCCCGGGGCCTCAAGTTCAGGGTGGAGCTGCCCGACGGATGGGGACGCGGCTACGTGGGCGAGAATTACGGGGCGCCGTTCCGCCTGCCGGAGCTGGGCCCCCTGGGCGCCAACGCCCTGGCCCATCCCGGGGACTTCCTGGCCCCGGTGGCGGCCTACGAGGATCGGGAAGGGAGCTTCCGGTCGGTGGCCAAGTTCCAGGGGCATCTCTGGGAGGCCGACATCGGCCATTCCCCCCTCGACGTGGTGGCCTGGAGGGGCAACCTCTTCCCCTGCAAATACGACCTGCGGAAGTTCAACGCCATGGGCACGGTGGGCGTCGATCATCCGGACCCCTCCATCTTCACCGTGCTCACCTCGCCCTCCGAGACGCCGGGGACCGCCAATGCGGACTTCGTGATCTTCCCGCCGCGCTGGATGGTGGCCGAGCACACCTTCCGGCCGCCCTGGTTCCACCGCAACGTGATGAGCGAGCTGATGGGCCTCGTCCAAGGGACCTACGACGCCAAGGCCGAGGGCTTCCTGCCGGGTGGCGCCAGCCTGCACAACTGCATGGCCGGCCACGGCCCGGACGCGGAGACCTTCGCCAGGGCCTCCCGCGCCGCCCTCAAGCCCGAATACCTGGCCGACACTTTGGCCTTCATGTTCGAGACCCGCTGGGTCCTTCACCCGACGCGCGAAGCCCTGGAATCGCCGCACCTCCAGGCGGACTACCACAAATGCTGGCAGGACCTGGGGAAGAACTTCCGCCCGGGGTGAGCATGGAGAAGTCCCTCGACACCCTGCTGCGCGGCCTCATCGACTATGCCGGCCTGTTCCCGCCGGCCTCCCTGGACATGCCCGCGGCCGTCCGCAACTACGCCGTCTACCGGCAAAGCGCGGAGGCCGCCTGGCTGGGCCGCTTCGTGGTGCCGGCAGCCCGCCTGGAGGAGATGGCCCGTGCCGTTGAAACGATGAGCGCGGAGGAGACGATGGGAGCCGCCGCGAACCGGGGTGCAGGGTCCGACAACGGACCCGACGCAGGTGAAAGCGCGGACTCGGACCCCGTCCCCGGACCCTGGAGGCTCAGCGCCCTGATAGGCCCCGATCCGTCCGCCGATTTCCGGACCATCCGGGACTTCAACCGTCTGCACGGCGGCGCGGGCGCGCGTGCGGATATGGGCGAGGCCGTGGGTGCGGGCGGGGCTTCCGGCGCGGTTGCGGCCTCGGGCACGGTCGCGGCCGACGCCGCTTCAACCCGGCGGCAGCCCCTCCTCGTCGACGTCCTGGAGATGAAGGTCGGAACGCCCGGCGACGTGGAAGCCGCCATGGCGGGCAAGCCCGAGGGTCTCACGGCCTATTTCGAAATCCCCATCCAGCAGGATCCATCCCCGCTGCTCCTCGCCATCGGCGGGGCGGGCGGGCGCGCCAAGGTTCGCACCGGCGGGGTGACCGGGGACCTGTTCCCGGCCCCGGAACTTCTGGCCCGCTTCCTCCTGGCCTGCGCCCGCGCCGGCGTGCCCTTCAAGGCCACGGCCGGATTGCACCATCCCGTCCGCTCGGTGCGCCCCCTCACCTATGCTCCCGGCAGCCCCACGGCCCTGATGCACGGCTTCCTGAACGTGTTCCTGGCCGCCGCCTTCGCCGCGGAGGGAATGGCCGAGGGGACCCTGGCCGCCCTGCTCACGGAAGA
>CBILQL010000156.1:0-8960 GCA_966238865.1 uncultured bacterium | reverse complement strand
CAAGCTGGCCGCATACGGCCAGTTCGCGGCCTGAGCGCCGCCCAGGCCGGAGGAAGGAAACATGGTCGATCGCGAACTTTTGGACATGCTCTGCTGCCCCGAGACCAAGGAGGACGTGGCCCTCGCCGACGCCTCCCTGGTGGAGGCGCTCAACCGGCAGGTCGAGGCCGGCCGCCTGAAGAACCGGGGCGGCGAAATCGTCAAGGAAAAGATGGATTCCGGCCTTATCCGGGCCGACAGGAAGTACCTGTATCCCATCCGGGAGGACATCCCCATCATGCTGATAGATGAAGCAATCCCCTTGGAGGGTTTGGTATAATCCTATCGTTGCCGGCGCCGGGATTCGGGCGCCGGGTTCTCCGGCCGTGGAATCCCCCCGAGGGGGAGGATGCGCCGGAGCGGCGATCCGTCCCGACGGGGGAAGCATGAGTATCCAGTACACGGCCGATCAACTCCAGCGGAAATTCCAGGGGGCGCCCGGAGCGGGCGGCTTCGCGCGCATCGCCGAGGTCCTGCGGGAGGAGGGCCGCCACGAGGAGGCCGTCGCCCTGTGCCTGGAAGGGCTCCAGGCGCGGCCCGGCCATCTGACCGGCCTGCTGGTGCTCGGCAAGGTCTACCTGGACATGGACAAGCTGGAGGAGGCCCGCGAACAGTTCGAGGCCGCGCTCCGGCAGGACCCCCGCTGCCTCTCGGCCATGCACCTGCTGGCGCGCATCATGGTCAGGATGCAATGGCAGGACGCGGCCGCGGCCTATTACCGCTCCATCCTCGAACTCGAGCCGTGGGACACGGAAACCCTGGCCCGCCTGCGCGATCTGTCGCCGTCCGGGGCGCCCATGGCCGGCTTCGCCTCCACGCAGGAGGACGAGACAGGAACCTTGGCTTCGCCGCCCGCCGAGCCCGCCGTTGAGCAGTTCGATCTCGATCATGCGGCCGATTTCGTCCCCGCGGAACCCAGCCCCGGCGAATTGGCCGGCGCCCTGGAAGAGCTCTCCCTCGAAGACGCCTTGAGCGAGCCACCCGGACCGGCCGTCACGGCCGCGCCGCTCCCGCCCACGTCGTCCGAGCTGGCCGAACCCCGGCCCATGGACATCCTGCCCTCGACGCCGGTCCCGGAAAGCCCCGACGAATTCAACGAGCCCGCGCCCATCTCCGGCGACGACATCGGGGATCGCCTGGACTCCCTGTTCGGAGTCCAGGACGACAAGCCGGTGCTGAAGGCGGGTCCGGCCCCGCAAGCGCCGAATTCCGGCGACGCCGCCCTGGAATCCGGCGACGCCACCATGCAGTTGCCGGCCTTTGCCGCGGAGACGGCCCATGCCGCGCCGGCCCCGAATCCGGCCGATCTGCTGCCGGACGAGGGCCCCGCGCCCCTGGATCTCAAGATCTCCGGGGAACCGGTCGACCTGGCTCCGGAGGAGCGGGTCAGCGGCGAGGACATCGAGGACCGCCTGGACGCCCTCTTCTCCCTGACGGAAGGAACCCGCACCCAGCCCGCTCTCCCGCCGGTTCCGGCCGAGGAGCCGGCCGCGGCGGAAGCATCCTCCGGTGATACCCCGGAAGCCACTGCCTTCTCCCCCTGGAACGCGGAAGCGCCGGCTTCGGAAACCGTGTTCGCGGCCATGCCCGAGACCGTACCGGAAATCGACGCGCCGGCCGCCGAGCCTGCCACCTCCGAATCACCCGCCTTCGGGGAACAAGCTCCCGCCTTCGGGGAACAAGCTCCCGTCACCGGGGAAGGGGAAGCCGGGGCGCCCGCGGCCGAAGACTTCCTGGCTGCCGCCGCCGTCAGCGACGTGGCCGAGCGGCCCGCCTTCCTGGGCGATCGGCCGGCCTTGGGTCCCTTCAGCGCGGGCCCGGCAGACGTCGCCGACGCGCCGCCCGAGGACGTCATCCTTTCCGCCGGCCCCGACGCCGCCTCCACGGCCATCGATCCCGACGAGGTGGTCACCGGCCAGGACGTGGCCGACAAGCTGGACGCCCTGTTCGGCGAGCCCGCCCCCCGCGGCGAGCCGCTCCGGAAAACCCCGGCCGATACCGGCATCTTTCCGCCGCCGGACGACCTTCCCCAGGGCACGGCGTCCTGGGCGGCCGCCCGCCCGGCGGAGGAAATCCCCGGCGCCTCGGATACGCAGTCCGGCATCGCGCCCGGGCAGGACCTCCCCCTGGAGGACTTGACCGCGACTCCGGCCGAGACCACCATCGCCTCTTCGGAGGATTACAGCCCGGCACGCTGGGACGAAGCCCCCGGGACCGAGGAGGCGTCGGCGACCGATCTCCTCACCACCCAGAACATGCTCCCCCGCGGCATCGGCCGCGATTCGGCTCCGCCGGTCACCGGCGAAGACATCGAGGATCGCCTGGACTCCCTTTTCAATCTGGACGAGCCCGGCGGCTCGCCGATGCCGGCGGCCGAGGCGCCGTATGTGCACGATGAGGCGCCGTCCCCGGACGTCCAGGCTCCGGCGGAGGCCGACCGGGCCCAGGCCGGCGATGCGGCGGCGCCCGATGCGCCCGAACGCACCATGATCTTACCCGCCATGCGGGAAAACCCCGCCGACTGGCTGGCGCGCCAGTCCGGCGAGACCCTGATTCCCGGGGCCGGCGAGGTCCTCGCGGCCGAGCCCGACGCTCCGTCCGCGCTTTCGCCGGCGGCGTCCGGCGCCGACACGGTAGGCCTCGAGATGGTGGACGGCGGCGACATCGAAAACCGCCTCGAACAGATCTTCTCTCCCGAGGAAGAAGCCGGCCGCGCGGCCAGGGCCGCGGCCGAGTCCGCCATCGCCCGCGGGGATGCCACGCTGGAAGGGGAGCCCCTGCTGCCGGAAATCGAGGCGCCGGCCATGGAAACCGGCGAGAGGCCCTTGCCCATCGACGAGGACAGCATCCTGGCGCAGGAGTCGCCGGCGCCTTCCGCCGGGGACGAGACAGTCGAATCCCCCATCGCCGGAACCATGGTTTCCGGCGATGACATCAAGAACCGCCTGTCCGAGATATTCGAAGACGGACCACGGGTCGCGGAACCGCGGAGCGGGGATGCCTTCGCCGCCGGGAGCCTGCCGGAACCGCAGGAGCCGGCATGGGAGGTCCTGCCGGAGCCGGATGGTTTGGGAACGGACTTGGCGGGGATGGAAAGGGTACCGGAAACCGCTCCCGAAGCGATTCCCGATGCGGGCCTGCAGTTCGAACCGGAGGCCGAACCGACCGAGAATCCGCTTCCGTTTCCGGAGGAGGACGCCTCCGAAGGCCCGGAATCCTCCGGATTGCCCGCCTCGGCCGCGGCCGCAATGGCCGCTCGCACCTCGGCCGCGCCACTGTCGCCTCTCCAGGACGAGGAAGAAGGCGACCTGGAAGAAGAGGAAAACTCGCCGCAATCGGCCGCGGGGGCCAATGTTGCCACGGTAACCCTGGCGGAAATATATTTCCAGCAAGGTTTACGGGAACAGGCGTTGCAAATCTACCGGCAGCTCCTTGAGCGGGAACCCGGGAACGAGTCGGTCCGCAAACGGATCCAGGACATCGAGGCGAGCAAGCCCGAGGCCGGGCCCGGACCCGGCGCGGATCCACGCAGGCCGAGACCCGGCCTGAAGGTCCCCAAGCGGAAGAAGTGACCCTGGCGGCGGCCGACGAGCCGCAGCCCGGGCGGATACAAAAGGAATGCAAATGCAGCTGAGCGACGTGGCGTCTTTGGTCAAACTGCTGGACAAGAGCAGCCTCACGGAGATCAGCTTCAGCGACGAGAATTCGAAGGTCGTCCTCAAGAAGGAGATCTACGCGGCCGCGGCTCCGATCGGAGCCGTGCCGATGCCGATGACCATGCCCGCCGTGTCGGCCATGCCGGCCGTCCCGGCACCTTCCGCCGCGGCTGCGGCGCCGGCCCCGTCCTCCGAGAAGTCGTCCAAGTTCAAGGAGGTCACATCTCCCATGGTGGGAACCTTCTACGCCAGCTCCTCCCCCGGCGGCGCCCCCCTCGTGGGCCTGGGCACGGCCGTGAAGCCGGGCCAGGTGCTCTGCATCATCGAGGCCATGAAGATCATGAACGAGATCGAGTCGGACGTGGCCGGGGTGATCGAAGAGGTGTGCGTGGCCAACGAGACTCCGGTCGAGTACGGCACCGTGCTCTTCCGGGTCCGGCCCGGATAGCATGAACATAGAATCCCTGCTGAAGGAGATGGTGCTCCGCAACGCGTCGGATCTGCACCTGCGCGTGGGCGGCCAGCCGGCCTTCCGGATCAACGGCGAACTGTACCGGCTCCAGAACGAGCGCATCGTCCCGGAGCAGATGGAGCAGTTCATCCTCGATCTGATGGACCGCAACCAGAAGGCCCGCTTCGACGAGCGCCACGAGCTCGACTTCGCCATCGGCATCCGCAACATCGGCCGCTTCCGCGTCAACGCCTTCAAGCAGCGCGGAACGCCGGCCCTCTCGATCCGCGCCATCGTCGGCATCGTCCCCGCCTTCGAGCAGCTGGGGCTGCCCGAGGTCATCCGCGACCTCTCGCTGCGCAAGCGCGGGCTCATCCTCGTCACCGGCACCACCGGGTCGGGCAAGTCCACCACCTTGGCCTCGATGATCGACCACATCAACGAGCACACCTCCTCGAACATCATCACCATCGAGGACCCGATCGAGTTCCTGTACAAGGACAAGAAGAGCATCATCTCCCAGCGCGAGGTGCTGCAGGACACCGACGGCTTCAGCCCGGCCCTGCGCAGCGCCTTCCGCCAGGACCCCGACGTGATCCTGGTCGGCGAGATCCGCGACCAGGAGACCATGCAGATCGCCCTCACGGCGGCCGACACCGGCCACCTGGTGCTCTCCACCCTGCACACCATGAACGCCGTGGAGACCGTGAACCGCATCATCTCGCTGTTCCCGCCCCACCAGCACCAGCAGATCCGGCTCATGCTCTCCAGCGTGCTGGTCAGCATCATCACCCTGCGCCTCCTGGTCCGCAAGGACGGGCGGGGCCGCGTCCCGGCCTGCGAGATCCTGGTGAACAACGCCACCATCAAAGAGCTTCTCAACCAACCCGAGAATACCCACATGATCGACACCAGCATCCGCGAGGGGTACACCCAGTACGGATCGCAATCCTTCGACCAGAGCATCCTCCGGCTCTACCAGGACGACCTCATCAGCTACGAGACGGCCCTGCGCAACGCCAGCAACCCCGACGACTTCGAGCTCAAGGTGCGCGGCGTCGAGGGCACCTCCGATCGCAGCTGGATGCAGGGCTGATGTTCAAGAAGATCCTCATCGCCAACCGCGGCGAAATCGCCCTCCGGGTCATCCGCACCTGCAAGGAGCTCGGCATCAAGACCGTGGCGGTGCACTCCACCGCCGACACGCATTCCCTGCACGTCCACTTCGCCGACGAGGACATCTGCATCGGCCCGGCCAGCTCCAAGCTGAGCTACCTCAACATGAAGCAGATCCTGGCCGCCGCCGAGCTGACCAACGCCGACGGCATCCATCCCGGCTACGGCTTCCTCTCCGAGAACGCCAAGTTCGCCGAGATGTGCGAGGAGAACCGCATCACCTTCATCGGGCCCACCCCCGAGGCCATCCGCTCCATGGGCGACAAGTCCTCGGCCAAGGCCACCATGAAGAAGGCCGGCGTCCCCACCATCCCCGGCTCCGACGGCCTGGTGGAGAACCTGGACCAGGCCCTCAACGCGGCGCGCGCCGTGGGCTATCCCGTGATCATCAAGGCCACCGCCGGCGGCGGCGGGCGCGGCATGCGCGTCGCCCTGACCGAGGAGGAGCTGAGGAAGCTCTACCCCGTGGCCTCCGCCGAGGCCCTGGCCTGCTTCAACAACGGCAGCGTGTACCTGGAGCGCTATTTCACCGAGCCCCGGCACGTGGAGATCCAGCTCATCGGCGACAAGCACGGCAACATGGTGTACCTGGGCGAGCGCGACTGCTCCGTCCAGCGCCGCCACCAGAAGCTCATCGAGGAGAGCCCCAGCCCGGCGGTGACGCCGGAGGTGCGCGAGAAGATGGGCAAGGTCGCCGTGGCGGGCGCCAAGGGGGCAGGCTACCACAACGCCGGCACCATCGAGTTCCTGTTCGACTCCAAGGACTCCTCCTTCTACTTCATGGAGATGAACACCCGCATACAGGTGGAGCACCCCGTGACCGAGATGGTCACCGGCGTGGACCTTGTGCGCGCCCAGGTGAAGGTCGCCGCCGGCGAGAAGCTGGAGTTCTCCCAGAAGAGCATCGTCCTGGCCGGCCATTCCATCGAGTGCCGCATCAACGCCGAGGATCCCTTCAACGACTTCCAGCCCAGCCCCGGGACCATCACCGACTTCCACCTCCCGGGTGGCATGGGGGTGCGGGTGGACACCCATTGCTACAGCGGCTACGTGGTCCCGCCCAATTACGACAGCATGATAGCCAAGCTGATCGTGCACGCCCCCACCCGCGAATACGCCATCGCGCGCATGCTGCGGGCCCTGGACGAGTTCGTGATCGTGGGCGTCAAGACCACCATCCCGCTGCTCAAGCGGATCCTCGCCCATCCCCGCTTCGCGAAGGGCGATTACAGCACGAAGTTCCTGGAGCAGCACCCGGAGTTGTTCACCGAGAAGGCGGAAAAGTAACATGCCAGCCAACGTACCCGGGCCCGGCGCCCAGGATTCCCGCAAGAAGAGCGTCTCCTCCCCGGAGGAGCTGGCCGGCGTTTTCCCGGCCCTGTTCACGCCGCTCAACGACGACGATCCCTCCCGCCTGCGGAACACCATCGACTACGCCAAGGCGAAGTCCATCATCGACGACCTCATCGCCGAGGGCGTGAACGGCCTCGTGCCGGTGGGGACCACCGGACAGAGCCCCACCGTGAGCCACCAGCAGCACGTGGACTTCATCCGCTTCGTGGTCGACTACGTGGACGGCCGCGTGCCGGTCATCGCCGGGGCGGGCTCCAACTGCACGCGCGAGTCGGTGGAGATGATCGAGGCCATCCAGAAGGGCGCCGGCGATCTCGCCTGCCTCTGCGTCACCGGCTACTACAACAACCCCCCGCAGGAGGGGTTGGTCCGGCACTACGAGACCGTGGCGCGGGAGACCGGCGCCAAACTCATCCTCTACAACGTGCCCGGCCGAACCGCCAGCTACCTGGAGGCGGACACCCTCGCCCACCTGGCGAAGAATCCCAGCATCATCGGCCTCAAGCAGGCCGTGGACTTCAAGAGCCCCGGCAGGCACCGGGACGACACCGCGGACGTCATCCGAAGGGCGGGCGCCGATCTCGCTGTCGTCACCGGCGAGGACGACGCCCTGGTCGCCGTGCTCGAACTGGGCGGACGCGGCATCATCACGGCCGCGGGCAACATCCCGGAAGTCTCTCGCCTCTACCTCTCCGTGATCCGGGCCTTCCGCGAGGGGAATCGCCAGGAGGCCGCGCGCCTCAACGCCCTCACCGAGCCCCTGGTCAAGGCCGTCTTCTGCCGGAAGAACCCGGTTCCCCTGGGGACCTTCTTCAACTCGCCCCTCTACCTGCCCCTCGTCCCCGTGCGGGAAACCAAGGGCGGCGAAGAGGCGCATGCGCGCATCCTGGAGCTTATCGCCGGATCGGCCCAGTCCCTGAAGAAGTACCACGGTAAGCCGGCCTGATTCGCGGGCCGGTGCGGGAGGCAGAAACATGAAAGCTCTCAGGGCCCTGATCGGTTCCACGACCCGCGCCAAGATCCTCCTGTACATGAGCCTGTACCGGGAGACCTATCCCCGGGAGCTGACCATCAACCTGAAGCTGCCCCTGTTCGGCGTCCAGACCCAGCTCAAGAACCTGATGCGCGGCGGCGTGCTGCAGGTCAAGAAGGACGCCAACCGGCAGATGTTCAGCTTCGACCCCGACTACGAGCTGCGCAAGGAACTGCTGGCCCTGCTCAAGAAGTCCATGGCCTCGCTGCCGGCCAAGGAGAGATCCCTGTACCTGAAGCCCCGCATGCAGCCGCGGGCCTCCCGGAAGGATTGAACCGGCGCCCCGGCCGGACCCCGGACAGCCCATGGAAGCAGAGCGTACCCGCCCGGAAAGCGATAGGGACCGCCCGTCGGGCGATCGGGAGCGCGCGGAACGCATCAAGGCCCGGATCCGGAGCATCCCGGATTTCCCCAAGCCGGGCATCGTCTTCCGCGACATCACCACCCTCTGGAACGATCCGGAAGGCTTCCGCCTCTCCATCGACGCCTTCGCGGAACGCTTCGCGCCCCTGCGCTTCGACTCCGTGGTCGGCATCGAGAGCCGCGGCTTCATCATCGGGGCGGCCCTGGCGGACCGCATGGGGAAGGGATTCATCCCCATCCGCAAGCGGGGCAAGCTCCCGTCCGAGGTGGAGCGCTACGAGTACCAGCTCGAATACGGCTCGGATTGCGTCGAGATCCACAAGGACGCCATCATCAAGGGCCACCGGGTGGTGCTCATGGACGACCTGATGGCCACCGGCGGCACCATGGCCGCCTCGGTGGAACTGCTGCGCCGCGTGGGCGGCATCGTGGTCGCATGCGGCGTGATCGTGGATCTGCCCGACCTCAAGGGCGGGGCCCGGTTGCGGGCGCAGGGGCATGAGGTGGCGAGCCTCGTGGAATACCCAGGCGCGTAGTGCTCGGGCTGGAACGCCCTGGCGGGTATGCCGCGTCCCGCTCCAGCCAAAGCTGGACTTCCCTTCGGTGTCCCTCCCCCGGCCCCCGGATGCCGGTCGCAAGCGCCCTCATCTCTCCGTCGTCCTCAGCATCCGGAGACCGGGACTTCCGCGTTGGATTCGCGTGCCGCGGCATACCCGCCAGGGCGGCCCACCCCTGCGATCCGCGATCGGTCGTTGGTGCCACCGGTAAGAAAAGAGAACGCCGCCCCTGGGGATGCCGAAGGATGGCCACGGGGTAATCACTGTGGTGTGACGGATATCATGAGTGACGTCTGTCACTCCGGGACGGTGAAGCCTGGGTATGGCCTAGG
>CBILQL010000155.1:0-8987 GCA_966238865.1 uncultured bacterium | reverse complement strand
CGCCCACCCCCGAGCATCGCTTCCACGCGGACGGGCGGCTGCGATTCCCCCCGGCGGGCGTGGTCGGCGTCCTGGGGGCGGGCGATCCCTACCTGGCCTATTGCGCCCTGCTCCGGACCGGCCGTGAAAGCCTGGGGCTCCTCGATGCCGACCCGGAGAGCTGCCTGGGATTCCTGGTGGGGCTCACCCCCGAGCAGCGTGCGGACCTGTTCCGGCGCTACCGGGATCTCGCCGCCGCCGGTACCGCGTCCGGCGCAGCCGCGGCCGTCGAATCCATGCCGCGCAGCCCGTCCAGCCTCATCCGCAGGTCCAGCTTCGCGACCGGCTTCGAAATGGGCTTCATGGGCGAAATCCGTCACGCCTACGAGAATTCCCAGGGCGGTTCCGGTCTGGACAGCATGCTCATGGCGCACCTGGCGGCCCTCAAGCCCGAGCTCGACAGGGCCGGGGAAATCCTCGGGGATGCGAAGGCGCGCCTGGCCCGGGGGCAGCTTGCGCTCGCACTGGGATGAAAGCGGGTGGCGGAAACGCTCCATGCTGGGTATAATCACAGGGTGAGCGCCCACGGGGTCTCCCGATTTCCGAAAATCCAATGAGTCCCACTCCCTTCGCCCCCCTGCTGACCGGGGTCCTCGCCTTGGCTCTCCTGTGCGGATGCGATCGCGGCCTCGCCATGGCCAAGGAGTGCCACCGCATCGGGGATTTCCCCCGGGCCAAGCGCCTGTTCGAGGCGGAGATCGACCGGAACCCGGTCTCCTTCGAGGCCCGCTACGGCTATGCCATCGTCCTCCAGGAGCTCTGCCTGCGCAAGAAGGGCCTGGGGCAGGACCAGGCCGAGGACTGGCTGGAGGTGGTGAGGGCCTACGAGGTGACTTCCAAGCTGGGCGGCAGCGGGGCCTTCGGGGGGAATTGGGCCATCGCGCTGTTCCACCTCGCCAACAAGCTCTACCTGCTGGAGAAGCACGAGGCGGCGCTGGAATACCTGGCCGAGGCCCGCCGGCTCGAGCCCAAGAACAAGTACGTGCTCAATCTCGCCGGCATCGTCGAATACAGCCTGGGGCGCTACAAGGAGGCCCAGGAGACCTTCGAATACCTGCTGGCCGTCGACCCCGGCTTCATGAGCGCCTACCTCAACCTCGGCAACGTCCTGTGGGAGAGCGGCCAGGAGGATGCCGCCCTGGTCACCTGGAAGCAGGCCCTCACCGTCAGCCCCGGGAACCCGAGCGTGATCCGCCGCATCGAGACGGCGCTGCAGAAGATCTCGGGATCCTGAATGGCGTTCTCCGCGGCCGACTATTCGGAGTGGGTGCTCCTGGCCGAAGGCGGGGAGGCCGAGGTGTTCCGCGCCCGGCAGGCCAGCCTGGATCGCCTGGTGGCCGTCAAGCGGCTCAAGCTTTCCGTCCTGGGCCAGGACGAGGATATCCGCCGCTTCGAGCGCGAGGCGAAGCTGTTCGCCACCCTCTCCCATCCCGGCCTGGTGCAGATCTTCGACTACGGACGCGACGCCCGGTACTACTACCAGGTGATGGAGTACGTCGCCGGCACCGACCTGGGCCGGCTTGGCGGCGTGACCGGCTACACGGGCCTGCCCGAGCCGGTGAAGCTGGGCATGGCCCGGCAGATGGCCGAGGTGGTGGATTTCATCCACCAGAAGGGCGTCCTGCACCGGGACCTCAAGCCCGAGAACTTCATGGTGGACGCCTCCGGGAACGTGAAGCTGCTCGATCTGGGGATGGCCCGGGGCAAGGTCGGCAACCAGACCGACGCGGTGGGCGGCCTCATCAAGGGCACCATGGCCTACCTGCCGCCCGAGCTCCTGCGCGGGCAGGGCCCCTGGCAGAACGTCTCCGAGTACTATTGCCTGGCGCTGGTGCTCTTCGAGCTGTTCGGCGACGTGCGCGTGCAGCACGGCCGCAGCGCCGAGGAGCTGCTGGCGCTGATCCAGGGCGGCATCCCGCCGGAGACCTTCTCCGCGGCGCCGCTGCCGGTGGCGGCCCTGCTGTCCCCGTACCTGGACCCGGACCCCGGCAGGCGCCCCCGCAGCCTGGAGCCCCTGGTCAAGGGGCTGCGCCGCATGCAGAGCGAGACCCAGAGCCTGGGCGGGGGACGCGCGGCCCTGGAGGCCGCCGTGACGCGGGAGCGGCGGGCCTGGCTGTGGAGCCTGGCAACCGCCCTGGAGCTGGAGGGCCGCATCGAGGAGGCCTTCACCCGGCTCAAGGAGCTGCTCGACGTGGATCCCGCCGACGCGGAGGCCCAGGCCAAGCTGGTGGAGCTGGGGATGATCCTGAACGCGACGCCCGCCTCGGAGAGCCCGTCCCTGGCGGCGGGCCGGGTGCGCCGTTGGACCCTGGCGGGCGCGATCCCCTTCCTGCTGCTCGCCGCCGGGTTGCTGGGCGCGTGGATTTTTTACATTCAGAGGATTCCGGAAGCGGAGGAGATGGGGCAGGGATTGATGGAGAAGGAGCTGAGCCTGCTTTCCCGGGAGAACGGGGATGCGGCCGGGGCCCGCGGAGCGGGCGCCCGGGGCTCGGTATTCACGGTTTCCGGTCCGGCGCCGGCGCCGCGTCCTTCCATCCGGCCGTACGGCGTGCTCGTCGTCAACGGACTGCCGCAAGGCTACCAGGTGCTGGTGAACCGGGTGCGCTACCCCGCGGGCGGGGAAATCCACCTTCCCGCCAGCCGGCATCTCCTGGAAATCCAGGACGCGAAGCGGCGGAGCGTGCGGCGGGATTCCGTCACCGTGGGCGGCGGCGAGCCGACGGTCTACGATTTCACGGCGGCGGCCTCCGCCAAACCGTCCCCTCCACCGGTTTCCGAAAGGGCAGGCGAACCGTGATTCTAAGGAACAAGGCGACCGGCGACGGCCACAACGTGGCCCACAACGTTTTCACCGCCGGCAGCGGCGCCGTGAACAACCTCGTCCTCGCGGGCGAGCACGTCCGCAAGATCCATTTCCAGATCCTGAAGAGCGGCGGGCAGTACCGCCTCATCGCCATGAACGGCCAGGTGGAGGTGAACGGGAACCTGGTGGCCGAGCACCAGCTCTCCCAGGGCGACGAGATCAAGGCCGGCAAGGACGCCTTCACGGTGGAGATCCCGCCCGAGCAGCCCGCGGAGCCGAAGGCCGCGCCGCCGGCGACGGCCCGGGCCGCCGAGGGCGGGGCCGACGCCTACGAGCGCCTGCTGGAAGGCGTCATCGCCCTGCTGGAGCGCCCCGACCGCCGCAAGTCCGCCGAGGAGATCCTCGCCCTGGGGATGCGGCTCATGGACGCGGACGGCGGCTACCTCTTCACCCTCGAGGACGCCGGGCTGTCCCTGCTCTGCGCGGTGCCGGAGGACAACGAGAGCTATTCCCATTCCGCCGTGAAGGCGGCGCTCAGGAACGGCGAGACCCTGATCTGGTCCGCGGCCGCGGACGCGGACGCCGAGGTGAGCGTGCAGAGCATCGAGCAGAAGAACATCCATTCCATCCTGGTGTCGCCCTTCGGTCCCCGGTCCTCGGGCCGGCCGGCCGGCCTGCTGTACCTGCACCGCAAGCGGCCGGAGACGCCCTTCACCGAGCCCCAGAGGAGGCTCTTCGCCCGCATCAGCCAGGTGTTCGGCGCCGTGCTCAGCGCCAACCAGGCCCGCGTGGAGCAGGCGGAGCGCATCGAAAGCCTGCGCGAGATCAAGGGCAGCGGCGACCTCGTCTATTCCTCCCAGGAGATGGCGCGGGTGGTGGAGTCGGCGGTGCGCGCCGCGGGGAGCGGCGTGCCCGTGCTCATCACCGGCGAGACCGGGACCGGCAAGGACGTGATGGCGAACTTCATCCACGAGCGCTCCGCGCGCGCGGGCAAGCCCTTCATCGCCGTGAACTGCGGCGCCATTCCCGAGAACCTGATCGAGAGCGAGCTGTTCGGGCACGAGAAGGGGGCCTTCACGGGCGCCGTCGGGCAGCAGCGCGGCCTCTTCGAGCAGGCCGCCGGCGGCACCCTGTTCCTGGACGAGGTGGGCGAGCTGCCCGTGCTCATGCAGGTCAAGTTCCTCCGCGCCCTGCAGACCGGGCGCATCCGGCGCGTGGGCGGCACCGAGGAGCTGGCCGTGGACGTGAGGATCATCGCGGCCACCAACCGCGATCTCGCCGAGGAGACCCGCACCGGGCGCTTCCGCGAGGACCTCTACTACCGCCTCAACCTGGTGCAGCTCAAGCTCCCTCCCCTGCGGGAGCGGGAAGGCGACGTGCTCATCCTGGCGGCGCACATCCTCAAGAAGGCCTGCGCCTCCTTCAACATGAACGCCGCCTCCCTGACCCGCGCCGCCGAGAAGGCGCTGCTCAAGTACACCTGGCCCGGGAACGTGCGGGAGCTGGAGAACAAGATCCAGAAGGCGCTGCTCAATTCCAGCTCGCGCGTCATCGACGAGGACAGCCTGGACCTGCCCGAGGACCCGGACCGGGAGCTGCTTTCCCTCAAGGCTGCGCGCGAGCAGGCCGAGACGCGGGCCATCAACATGGCCCTCTCCAAGGCCCGCGGGAACCTCACTTTGGCGGCCTCCTTCCTGGGCATCGATCGCAAGGTGCTGCGCGACATCATGGAGCGTCTCGGCATCCGCAAGGAGGAGTTCAAGTCCGCCCGGGAAGGCTGACGAAGGACGCGGATTCCGGGAAAGCCGCCCGGGCTTGGGACCTTTGGTTCCCCTGACCGACAATCCCTGTAAGTAGGGATTGGATAAGCACTTAGCGCTTGGTCTGTCGCCGCTGCCATGGAAATTGGAACCATTGGTTGCATTTTTCATGCCAGGAATCGGCCTTACTTGGCGATTTTGAGCTGGATTCGTCGTTTCGGCGTCGGCGTGCTTCTTGCATGCTTTCTATCTTAGAGTCCATCGAGGAAAGCGTACGTAGCATGAATGCCGCTCGAACCAGATCCATCGCCGCCCGGCTGTTCGCCGCCGGGCTGTTGCTGTGGGCCTCGACGGCGCTGGCCGGTCCCGGACCCATGCAAGTGGAGGAGCCGGGCCTCGGCAGGTCCAATCCCCCCATCGAGCCGGAGAAGGACCAGGCAGCCTGGAAGGAAAGGAAGAGCGCCAGCCTCACGCCGGAACAGAAGGCCGCGCTCAAGAACCGTCAGCAGACGATGAGGGACATGATGCTCCTCATCCAGCAGAAGCGACGCGCGTTGCGGGAGGCCCGCCCGGAGGATCGCCAGGCATTGGCCCGGGAGCTGCACAACCTCATCCTGGAGAAGGCCCAGGTGGCCGATATCGGCCGGGTCCGCGAGCATCGCAAGGGCGACGCCGGGAAGGGCGAGGCGGACGGCTCCTCCTCCTCGGTCGAACAGAGCGCGCGGCTGCGGGAGGGGACTCCGACAGGCAATGCCGACAAGAAGATCCGCCAGCACGAACAGCTGGAAGAGGCCCAACGCCAGCAGGAGCAGCGCCGCCGGGCCCAGGAAGAAAGACTGCGGCAGCAGGAATCCCGCAACAACGGGAACAACAAATAATCCGGACCGGCCCCTCTCCTCGGGCCGGCAAATCCCTGTAAAGCGCGGCCAACCCCGGCCGGAAGGGCTTTCTCCCCGTTCCACCTTTCAAACCGACCGGTTTTTCATAGTTTCCATCCGCCCGGAATCCGATACTTGCTTACCGGGCGGGAATGGAACTGCGAAGCATGCCGAAATCGGGATTTCCGTTGTCGCTGGCCCTCCTGGGGGCGCTCTTCTGCGGCACGGCGGAGGCCAAGCGCGGCTGTCCCGATCAGATCCGCGAAATCCGGCGTCTCTATAATGCCCGCGATCCGGCCCTGCTCGCCGTGAACATCCTGGAGCCCGGGTGCACGCCCAAGGAATTGTACCAGGCCGCCTATTACCAGGGCTTCGGATTCTATTTCGTTGGCCGCTACAAGGACGCCCTGGCCAACCTCCAATTGGCCCGCGGCCTCACGGGTCCCTGGGACGAGCAGATCCTCCAGTACATCTGGACCCTGCAGGGCAAGCTCGGGGACAGCGAGGGCCAGTCCAGGACCCTGGAGGAGCTGCGCGAGGACTTCCCCCAATCGCCCAAGCTGGTGGAGATGGAAACCGCCGAAAGCCGCGCGGTGAAGACCAGCTTCGACGGTCTGGCGACGGTCGGATTCGGCTGGCAGTCCGGCGACCGGACCTACCAGGGCGCGCGCTCCCAGAACCTGCTCGGCGGCTCCTGGACCCAGACCCGCGGCGGCCACTCCGTCTCCGAATACGTGAACCTGACGGGCATCCTCTCGCTGGAGAACCGCCGCCACCAATACGGCATGGACGGCGGGCTCCTCTACCGCGGCCCCGCCCTGAGCGCCCAGGCCGAGGGCGGCTTCATCCGCACCCGCTACAACTCGGCCTCCCTGGACAGCATGCTTCCCGATCAGGAGTTCGTCGGCACGGCTTCCCTGGCCCGCAGCTTCAAGCGGAGCGGGGGGTGGACCTGGACCGCCAACGCCACCTACCTGTACCTGGGCCCCGCCTATTCCTCCTACGGCCTCACCTGGGAGATGGATCATCGCGCCGGCTTCCGGACCCACAACTTCGAGGTCAGCGCCGAGCTGCAGGATCTCCGCTCCGACGGCGCCTGCCTCTACCTGGAGGAGGCCTCCGATCGCTGCGAATCCCTGGGCGACACCACCTTCTACGCGGCCGTGGAGGCCGGCTGGGAGGGCGGCCGCCGGGCGGGCCGGCATTCCCTGGGCGCCGAGATCCGGCTCCGCTTCGAGGAAGGAATCAAGTCCCCGAACTGGCGGGGATTGGCCACCGGCGGATTCGTCCACGGCTTCTGGCTGGCCCCCGGGCTCAAGCTCTCCAACGTGCTCGACCTGGGCGGCGAATGGTGGGAGGACGGCTTCGACCCCGTGACCGTGCTCCGCACCACCATGGCCTGGGTCTTCTAGGGTCACGAAGCGGGTGGAGTTCCGGGGCTTCGCCCCGGAACTCCAAGGCTGAATCGGGCTGCGCCGGATTCAGCCCACGAACTTGTATCCCGATCCGTGGATGGAGAGGATGAGGCGGGGATGCTTCGGGTTCTTCTCGAAGATCTTCCGGAGCTGGACGATATGGTTGTCCACCGTCCGGCTCTGGAAGAAGCCTTCGATCCCCCACACCTTCTGCAGCAGCTCCTCGCGGGTCACCACCTGTCCCCTCCGCTCCCAGAACAGCTTCATGATCATGGCCTCCTTGTAGCTGAGGCGCACGGCCTTCCCCGCCACGATGGCATCGAAGGTGTCGAAGTTGATGTGGACGTCGGCGAAGCGGGCCTCGTCCGCGGGGGCGCCCTTGGCGGCAAGCCAGGAACGGCTGCGGAGCAGGGAGCGGATGCGCGCCAGGAGGATGTTGAGGTCGAAAGGCTTGGTGAGGAAATCGTCGGCGCCGGCGTCCAGCCCCTCCACGATGTCATCCTTGGAGTCGCGCGCCGTGAGCAGCAGGATGGGGATATTGACGTTCTGCGAGCGCAGCCGGCGGAGCACCTCCAGGCCGTCGATGCCGGGAAGCATCCAGTCCAGCACCAGCAGATCGTAGGGGCCTTCCTTCAGCGCCTCCAGGCCGGACTCCCCGTCGGGGCAGACCTTCACCTCGAAGCCCTCGCTCCGGAGGTTGAACTCCAGCCCCATGGCCATGCTGCCGTCGTCCTCGACCAGCAGGATGCGGCTCATGCCGACCTCGGCAGGGTGAAGGTGAAACGGGTGCCGGCCACCGGGGCGCGGCGTCCGGAGGCGGCCGGCGCGGCTCCGGCGGCGGGAGCGGCTCCGGCGGTGGCGGGAGCGGCCCCGAGGGCGTCGCGGTGGTCCAGCTCCACCGTCCCCTTGTGCAGGCGGGCGATGCTCTTCACGATGTACAGGCCCAGGCCCGCGCCGCTCTGGCGCCGCGTGTTGAGGGTGGGCATGCGGAAGAAGCGGCGGAAGATCTTCTTGGCGTATTTCCGGGGGATGGGGGCTCCCTTGTCCAGCACGCTGATGCGCACCATGCCTCCCTCCACCTCGAGGATCACCTCGGGCGTGCTCCCCTTGCCGTACTTCTCGGCGTTGCTCACCAGGTTGGTGAGGGCCAGCTCCAGGAGCACCGGGTCCACGTTCGCCGGCGCCGTGTCGCGCACGCTGACCAGCAGGGGCCGCGGCCAGCGCTCCGCGAAGCCCCGCACGAACTCGCCCATGTCCAGCCGGCGCCGCTGCACGGGAAGCTTGCCGCGCTCGATGAGCTGGGACTTGAGCAGGTGGTCGAGCAGGAGGTTCATGCGCGCGCAGCCGTCGAGGATGCAGTCCAGGAACCGGGCCCGCTCCTCCGGGTCCGTCTCGCGCTGCTTCAGGGTCTGGGCGAACATCTGGATCGAGGACATGGGCAGCTTGAGCTCGTGGGTCATCATGTTCACGAAGTCCTTCTGCTGCTTCTTGAACATGCCGCCGCGCAGGACATTGACGTAGAACACCGAGAGCACCACCAGGACGATGGACAGGAAGGTGATTCCGAGTGTGAGCACCGCCCAGCGCCCCGCGGCGGGGACGTCGGGCGTGCCGTGGGTGGCGGTGTACAGCTCGCGGATGGTGTGGTAATCGCTCACGATGTAGACGATCCAGAGCACCAGGGAGGTGATGACCATCCCGGCGGCGAGCACGAATACCGCGGTGAGCAGGGCGGTTTTGAAGGACACACCGGTAAATCTAGCAAGGCGCGCCCATCCGATATTGTATATTTCATTCCATTCATGCGCGCCCGGAAAGCCGCCCGCCCCTCCTCGAAAGGGCTTCTGCCCGTCACCCTGGCCGCTTCCGCGATCCTGTCGGCCTGCGATTTCTTCGCCACCCGGGAATTCGCCCCCAAGCCCGCGACCGTCACCGCCTTCGCGGACGCATTCGAGCCCGGGGACACCGCGGCCTTCCGGATAACCGAATACCTGGCCCGACCCGGCTCCGAGACCGCCGACACGGTGCTGTCCGCCGTCCTTCTCCGCTTCTTCCAGGCCCCGGATTCGCTCCAGGGCGGGGACGGATGGAC
>CBILQL010000154.1:0-9035 GCA_966238865.1 uncultured bacterium | reverse complement strand
ACATCCGCCTGCACCTCATCCCCCATTTCCGCAAGGAGGACGGCCGGCTCGAGGGGATCATGACCTTCACCCTGGACCTCACCGACCTCAAGCGCGCCGAGGAGGGCCTGCGGGAGAGCACGGTGCGCCTGTATTCGATCTTCAACAACATCAACGAGGTGCTGGCCCTGGTCGGCGTCGAGGAGCACGACGAGTTCCGGGTCCTGGAGGCCAACGAGCATTACCTCGCCCATGCCCTGAGCCCGAGGGAGAAGATCCTGGGCCAGCATATCTCCGGTTACATGCCCCCGCCTGTCTACGCCGTCTTCTCGGCCCTGCTCAAGCGGGTGGTCGAGACCGGCCAGCCCGTGATCCGGGAATACCAGAGCGGGACCATCCAGGGCTCCCCGATCCTGGAGCTGCGCCTCACGCCCATCCGCGGCCTGTCCGGCAGGGTGGAGAAGATCCTCGTGATCGGCAAGGACCAGACCGAGCTCCGCAAGACCGAGGAGATCCTCCGGCAATCCCAGAAGATGGAGGCCGTGGGGCGCCTGGCCGGGGGCATCGCCCACGACTTCAACAACCTGCTGACCGCCATCAACGGTTTCGCGGAGATGGCGTCCCGGAAACTGGGCGATCCGGAAGCTGTCCGGGGCATGCTGGAGCAAATCCGCCTCTCCGGGGAGCGGGCCGCCGAGCTGACCCGCCAGCTCCTGGCATTCAGCCGCAAGCAGATCCTCCTCCCCAAGCTGATCGACCTGAACTCCGTCCTGGCCGCGATGCGGACGCTGCTCCTGCGGCTGGTGCGGGCCGACATCCAATTGTCCTTCACGCTCGCGCCGGGGCTGAACCCCGTCCGCATGGATCCGGGGCAGCTGGAGCAGATCATCCTCAACCTGGTGCTGAACGCCTGCGACGCCATGCCCGAAGGCGGCCGCCTGGCCGTGGAGACGCGCAAGGTGGGGCCGGATGCGTTGCCCGCCGTGTCGCAGCAGGCGGCGAACCCCCACGGCTACGTGCTGCTGGAAGTGAGCGATACCGGCGTCGGGATGACGCCGGAGCTCCAGGCGCGGATCTTCGAGCCGTATTTCACCACCAAGGAGCCCGGCAAGGGCACGGGCATGGGCCTGGCCACCGTATTCGGCATCCTGAACCAGAGCGACGGGTCGATCCAGGTCGCCTCGGAGCCGGGGAAGGGCTCCCGGTTCCGGATCTTCTTCCCGGCCGGGGAGGCCCCGGTCGAGGCCCCCGCCCCCGAGCCGGCCATGCCGGCCGACCAGGCCGGGCCGACGGGACGGGTGATCTTCCTCGTCGAGGACGAGGACCCCGTGCGGGACTTCGCGAAGCAGGTCCTGGAGAACGGCGGGTTCCGGATCGTCGCGTCCCCTTCCGGCAGGCACGCCATGGAGCGGCTGTCCCGGTGGCAAGGCCCCCTGGACCTGCTCCTCACCGACCTGGTCATGCCCGGCATGAACGGCCCGGAGCTGTGGGCCGCGGTGAAGGCGGCCCACCCGGGGACCAAGGTGCTCTTCATGTCCGGCTACATGGACAACGAGATGATCCCCAAGGATCTCCTCTCCGCGGACGCCCCCTTCCTGCAGAAGCCCTTCACGATGCAGCAGCTGGCGGCGAAGGTCAAGGACTGCCTGCATCCGGCCGGCACCGGCGTCCATCCGCCCGCGAAGGGACCGGCACCCGCCCGCGAACCCTGAGCGCGCGGCGGGCCGCCTGGCCGGGGTCCCGGACCCCGGCCCCTGCATACCCCGCATTTTTTATCTTCTTACCCCATGTTCGAAGAACTCACAGACAAGCTGGAAGGCATTTTCAAGCGCCTGCGCGGCCAGAGCACGCTGACCGAGGAGAACGTCTCCGAGACCCTGCGCGAGGTGCGGCAGGTGCTCCTGGCCGCCGACGTCAACTTCAAGGTGGCCAAGGACTTCATCAACGCGGTGAAGGAGAAGGCCCTGGGCACGGGGGTGCTCCAGTCCCTGACCCCCGGGCAGGTGATGGTCAAGGTGATCCACGACGAGCTGGTGTCCCTGCTCGGCGGCGAGGCCGAGGAGCTGACCTACCAGGGATCGCCCCCCTTCCAGATCCTGATGATGGGCCTGCAGGGCTCCGGCAAGACCACGGCCTGCGGCAAGCTGGCCCTGCACCTGCGCGGCCAGTTCAAGAAGAAGCCCCTGCTGGTGGCCTGCGACGTGTACCGCCCCGCCGCCATCGACCAGCTCAAGGTGATCGGCAGGTCGCTGAACATCCCGGTGTACGACGAGGGCGAGGGTGATCCGATCCGCATCGCCCAGAACGGCCAGAAATTCGCGAAGGAGAACGGCCACGACGTGGTGATCTACGACACCGCGGGCCGGCTCCAGATCGACGACGAGCTGATGTCGGAGCTGGAGCGCATCACCGCCCTGGTCAAGCCCCAGGAGCGCTTCTTCGTCGCCGACGCCATGACCGGCCAGGAGGCCGTGAACGTCGCCAAGACCTTCCACGAGCGCCTCGCCTTCACCGGCGTCATCCTCACCAAGATGGACGGCGACGCCCGCGGCGGCGCGGCCCTGTCCATCAAGTCCATCACGGGGAAGCCCATCCGCTACGTGGGCACCGGCGAGAAGCCGGACGCCATGGAGGTGTTCCATCCCGACCGCATGGCCTCCCGCATCCTGGGCATGGGCGACGTGCTCACCCTGGTGGAGAAGGCCCAGGCCGTCTTCGACGAGAAGCAGGCCAAGGTCCTGGAGAAGAAGTTCAAGCAGAGCAAGTTCGATTTGGACGACTTCCTGGGGCAGCTCCGCCAGGTCAAGAAGATGGGCTCCCTCACCGATCTCATCGGCATGATTCCGGGCATGTCCAAGCTGGCCGACGCCAAGGTGGACGACAGCCAGCTCGGGCGGGTGGAGGCCATCCTGAGCTCCATGACCGTCAAGGAACGCAAAAGCCCCAAAATCATCGACGGCAGCCGCCGCCGCCGCATCTCCCTGGGCAGCGGCACCACCCTGCAGGAGGTGAACCAGGTGCTCAAGCAGTTCGAGCAGATGCAGAAGATGATGAAGCAGTTCTCGGGCATGTCCGGCAAGATGGGCGGCATGAAGAACATGGCCCGCATGCTGGGCCGGGGCGGCGGCTTCCCGGGGATGGGATAGGCCGGGGACTCGGCGGGGGGATTCCCGGGGGAGGCGATCCCCTTCCCCGCCCCGGTGTTTTTTGAGGCGGCGGCCGGTCTTCCGCCCTAGGCACCAACGGAAATGGTGACCCGGATCCCCGGTCGTCAAGCTATCTTGGGAGCCGTCCCCATCCCGAGGTTCGCACTTGTCCATTGCAACATTGCCCGCCCTTGCCGCAGTCGGTGCGGCCCTGCTCATCGCCTGCACGTCCTCGTCCACCGGCCCGGAAGCCTTGGGAAGCGAGGGTTTCCTGGAAGCGGAATATACCGTTCTCGGCGACACGCTCGTGCTGCAGAGCCTGCCCGATACCATTTGGAGCTGCGACGATACCGTCAAGACCATGCGGATCGAACAGTATGAGCCGAATTCATACCGGTTCACGGTTTCCGGGAATACGCTCCGGCTGTTCTTGGGCGGGCCGGACACGATCTGGGGGTTGGGCGACCAAGTGGATGGGATGGTGGACAGGTACTCCAGGTTCAGCCGCATCGACGGCGGCCAAGGCCTCGAAGGCAGGTGGATTTTCAAGGGATACGGCTATGACCTGCTTTCCGGCACCGTGAACGAGAGGTCGAAGAAGAATCTCGAGTTCCTCCAGAACCTATACCTCATACGGTCCCAGTATGTCACGGAGGAATACGAATTCTCGGACGGCAAGATGATCCGGCGGAATGGCGGAGATTTCGCGGGATTGTACGTAGCCAGTTGGAACGGCGCATTCCGGGACGACTCCCTGGATGTGCCGGATAGCGCGATCTACGACATCGAAGCGACCAGAATGGGCCCCGGCTCCGTACGACTCAAGGGACGGAAAACCGGCGAAACCGTCACGCTCACCCTATCGATCGCGACATCCGTGCCGATATGGACGTACGCCAGCGACAATCCGTCCCACCCGACCTATCCGGGAAGTATCTCGGAGCGGCCATGCACCGTGCGGGAATGGTTCAGGACCGAGTTCCTGGCCGGCAACCAGCGTGCCGGCCATGCCTTCAAGAGGGGCGTCGCGGCTCCAGGCCGAGACGGTTTTCCGGGGGCTTGGCTGGACCGGCGCCACGGAACAAATAGGATGGGAACTTGGCGATGACAGGCAGGATCTTCAAATCACTCGCTTCCACAGCGTCTTTTGGCGCCGCAGTCCTCCTGTTCGCCTGCGATTCCACCACCACCTCCACGGATCCCGAGCCCTCGGAGGCGGAATCCGTCCTGATCGGCAGCTATACCCTTTCCGCCGACACCCTGATTCTGCAGACGCCCAAGGATACTTCCTGGGAATGCGAGGGGGCCGTCAAAATCATGACCGAAACGACCCTTCCTCCGCAACCCAGGCGCTTCGCGCTTGCCGGCGACCAGCTCCGCATATTCCACCCACGGCCTATTCCGAGGACGATGAGACGCTGACCTGCCCCCAGAACGACTGGTATCGGAAGTTCCTGGAGGAAAACAGGCGCGTCGATATGGAGAGTTCGTATCCATGAAACCTGGGCAACTCGTCCTTCCCTGCCTCGCCGCCCTCGCCCTGTCCGCATTGTCGGCCTGCATGGACTCCGATTCCGGCGATCCCGAGCCTTCGGATTGGGAATCGTATCACATCGGCGACAATTGGACGATGTCACGATGGAGGTGGAGTTTTCCCGGGGGGAAGCCAGGGCGCGCTTCAGCGGAGATCCTGCCGGACTGTTCCTGGCTGTTTGGAACGGCGCAGTGGCATTCGATCCCCTCGACAGGCCCGACAGCGTAAAATACGCCGTCGATGTGATGCGTCTCCATCCGGACACCGTGCGCCTCGTCGGCAGGGAAACCGGGGAAGCCGTCACCGTGTACTTCGTGGGCCCGCGACAATCCAAATGGTATGCGAGCAATCGCCCCGAGCGCGCCCCCTATTCCGAAGAGGAATCCACAAGGTCTGCGGAATCGATGACTGGTTCGACGAATTCCTGGATGAGAACCGACGCCCTGAATTTCCCATGAAAATAGGCCGGCGGACCCTGCTCAAAGGGCTTCAGAGGCTTCAAAAAACGATGAAACACCCATTTTCCGAGGTTTTCCAGGGATTCCCTTTAAATCAACCCGAATCGTTGCTAAATTAGCCCCACTTAGAAAATCCGTTGGAGGAACTCTTTTGCCCGTAGTCATCCGTTTATCCAGGCAGGGGAAGCGTCACAGCCCCTTCTACCGCATCGCCGTCGCGGATTCGCGCAAGGCCGCTACCGGAAAATTTCTCCAGCACATCGGCTACTATGATCCGAAGGCCAATCCTCCCATCCTGAAGGTGGACGAGGAAAGCGCCCTCAAGTGGCTCGGCGTAGGCGCCCAGCCCTCGGATACCGTGCGCGCCCTTTTCGCCCATAACGGCCTCATCGACAAGTTCACCAAGATCCGCCATGGCAAGAAGGAAGCCACCGGCCGTGCGGTGCCGTGGAAGCAGGGCAAGCCCAAGCTCCACAAGAAGAAGAAGGAAGCCCTGGCCAAGGAGAAGGAAGCCGCCGCCAAGGCTGCCGCTGCCGCTCCCGCCGCGGCTCCGGAAGCGAGCGCCTGATCGCGCCGGCTCCGCAGCGAGCGGGCCGGCCCGAGACATCCCAGCGAGATACGGCGGTCCAACCCAAGGTTCGGGCCGCTTTCTTTTAGAGCCCTTTTAGAGCTTTTTCCAACCCACCGTTCCAACCTACCATGACCTCCCCTTCCGACAACCTGGTCCTCGTGGGATACACCCTGAAGCCGTATGGCCTCCTGGGAGAGATGAAGGTGCGCCCCGCCAGCTTCGATCCCGAACGACATGCTTCCCTGTCCCGGGTCTTCTTCCGCAAACGGCAGGATGCCGAGGTCGAGGCCCTGGAGGTGCGCTCCAGCCGCGCCGATGCCGAAAACTGGTACCTCAAGTTCAAGGGCCTCAAGACCCCGGAAAGCGTGGCCCCGTTCAGCGGCGGCTTCCTGTACGTGGCAGAGGAGGACAAGGCCGAACTGCCAGAGGACATGGTGTACATCTCCGACCTGCCCGGCATGCGCGTCCTCGACGAGGCCGGCCAGGAGGTGGGCAAGGTGGCCCAGGTGCTGGAGCAGGGATCCCAGGAGTTGCTCTCGGTGCGGGTCGGCACCCGGGAAATCCTCATTCCCTGGAACGACCATTTCGTGAAATTCATCGACAAGCAGGCCCGCACCGTGCATGTGGACATGTCCACCCTGCGGGGGCTGCTGCCGTGAGAATCGACGTCATCAGCCTCTTCCCGGAGGTTTTCCAGGCCCTCGATATCAGCATCCCTGGGCGGGCCCGGAAAGCGGGTGTACTGCACTTGCGGTGCCATAATTTGCGGGATTTCGCCATCAACCGCTATGGCCAGGTGGATGACATGCCCTTCGGAGGCGAAGCGGGCATGGTATTGAGGCCGGAGCCCATGAAGGGCGCCCTGGACGCGGTTTTGAAGGAATTGGCGGGTCCTAATACGGCTCCGGATGCGATTCCTGAAGCGGCAAGCGGAGAGCCCAAACGGCCGCATATTGTCCATATGTCCGCGTCAGGACGTATTTTCACTCAAGAGAGGGCCAAGGAATTGGCCGAAACCGAAAATCTTCTTATCATTTGCGGTCACTATAAAGGCATCGACCAGCGGTTTCTGGATGCCTATGTGGACGAGGAACTGAGTATCGGCGAATACGTCCTTTCGGGGGGCGAATTGCCGGCCATGGCTGTCATCGATGCAATCGCCAGGCTTCTGCCGGGAGTGCTCGGGGATTCAGCCTCGGCGGAAACCGATTCCTTCTATCGTCCCAATCGTTTGGGGTGGCCGGTCTATACGAGGCCGCAGGTTTTCGAGGGCAGGGCGGTTCCGGACGTGCTGCTGTCGGGACATCATGAGAGAATCAGGCGTTGGCGGATAAAAGCCAGCCTGGAAGCCACCCGCAGGAATCGCCCGGACTTGTTCGGCCTGCTGGAGCTGACGGACGAAGAGAAAAAGCTGCTGGACGGCCCTGCAATCTAGCCGTCCGGACGAAGAGAACTAGGTATTGAAAGGAAAGTCATGCATCCCACGGTAGCCGCCATCCACAACAGCAAGAACCGCACCGACATCCCCGAGTTCCGCGCCGGCGATACTGTCAGCGTGGACTTCAAGATCATCGAAGCCGGCAAGGAGCGCATCCAGACCTTCACCGGCGTGGTCATCCAGCGCCGCGGGACCGGCACCAGCGAGACCTTCACGGTCCGCAAGATTTCCAACAACGTGCCGGTGGAGCGCATCTTCCCCCTGAACTCGCCGCGCATCGCCTCCATCAAGGTGAACCGCCTGGGCAAGGTCCGCCGCGCCCGCCTGTTCTACATGCGCGACCTGTCGGGCAAGGCCGCCCGCATCAAGGAGCGCGGCGCCAAGGAGTCCGCCGAAGGGACCGCCGCTGCCTCCCCGGCCGCCGGCAGCGCGCCCAAGTCTTCCAAGGTGAAGGCCGCCAAGGCCGCGAAGGCGAAGGCAGAGGCGACAGCATGAGAAAAAAATTCGGGCTCCGGCCTTCAGGCCGCGTCCCTGCCCGAATTTTTTGCCGCTATCTCCATTCGCCGCACAACGGTGCGGCTCATGGCTCCGCTGGCTCCCTGTTATAAGACCCGCGGCCGCTGCCGCACCAATCAAAAAAAGGCCCGCTGCAAGGCGGGCCTTTTCCATTCCTATCGCGTCGAATCCCGGCCCGTCAGCCGGCCCGGACCCGCACGAAGCTCCGCTTCCCGCATTTCAGCAGGTGCTCTCCCGACACGGCCGCTTTCGCCTTGGGATCGGTCACTTTGGCCCCGTCGAAAGTCACGCCGCCGTTTTCGATCAGCCGGCGGGCTTCGCCGTTCGACTTCGCCAGGCCCGCCTTCACGATCAGCTCCGGCAGCCAGATCTCCCCCGCCGGCACCGCCAGCTCGGGGATGTCCTCGGGCACGGCTTCGCCGGAATGGATTTTCCGTTCCTGCTGCGCCGCCGCCTCCGCGGCCTCGGCCCCGTGGTATTGGGCCACGATGTTCCGGGCCAGTTCGTCCTTGAGGGCGTTGGGGTTGGCCTTGCCCTCGGCCACCTCCCGGAGACGCGCGCGGATGCCGTCCATGGGAAGGTCGGTCAGCAGCTCGAAATAGCTTTCCACCAGGGCGTCGGGCAGGGCGTAGATCTTGTGGTACATGGCCTGGGGCGGCTCGGCGATGCCGATGTCGTTGCCGAGGCTCTTGGACATCTTCTCCTTGCCGTCGGTGCCGAGGAGGATGGGCAGGAACAGGCCCACCTGGGGCTCCTTGCCCAGGGACCGCTGCAGCTCGCGCCCGCGCAGCACGTTGAACTTCTGGTCCATGCCTCCCAGTTCCACATCGGCGTTGATCATCACCGAGTCGTAGGCCTGCATCATCGGGTAGAGGAACTCGTGCAGGCTGATGGGCTGGCCGCCCCGGTAGCGCTTCTGGAAGTCCTCGCGCTCCAGCATCTGGGCCACGGTGATCTGGGACATGAGCCGCGTGACCTCGGTGAAGCTGAGCTTGGAGAACCAGTCGCCGTTGCGGACGATCTCGGTGCGGGCGGGATCCACGATCTTGAAGAACTGCTGCTTGTAGGTCTCGGCGTTCCGCAGCACCTCCTCGTGGCTGAGGATGGGCCGGGTCCTGTTCTTGCCGGAGGGGTCGCCGACCGTGGCGGTGTAGTCGCCGATGATCAGGATCACGGTATGGCCCAGATCCTGGAACTGGCGCAGCTTGCGCATCACCACGGTGAAGCCGAGATGCACGTTCGGCGAGGTGGGATCGATGCCGAGCTTGACCCTCAGGGGCTGGCCCTTGGCCAGCTTCCGCTTGAGGTCGTCTTCCTCGATGATTTCCAGAACGCCGCGGCTGATGGTGTTCCAGGCCTTCGCGTGCTCGCTGCAGAACTTGAATACGTCGGT
>CBILQL010000153.1:0-9075 GCA_966238865.1 uncultured bacterium | reverse complement strand
GGAGCTGTACCTGGAGCTCAAGAAGCAGTTCTTCCTGGCCCGCATCGAGGAGGTCAAGAACCTTCCGGCCATGGAGATCATCTCCGAGCCCACCCTTCCCATCGCCCGGAACAGCCCGCGCAGGACCCTGATAGTCCTCGGCGGGGCCCTCATGGGACTGCTTTTCGCCCTCCCGGCGGCTTTCTTGAAGGAATGGATCACCGCCTGACGGTCAAATCCTGGTGCCTGGCCATTCGAATAAATCGGACATCGTGAATTTGCGTTGAAACGGGCCCCATCCGTTGGCGTGAATTTTGCTATTTGTCGGTCGATCGCGGAGGCGTTAAAATCTCCTGTGGGCAAGGACGGACTCATGATGAAGCTGGTTTCCACAATCTGTTGCGCAGGATTGCTGGGCGGTGCAACCGCCTGCGAACTTGCCGTTTCTCCCGATACCTTGCTCTGGGACAACGGCGGGAGCCTTGTCAGCCTCAAGAACACCGGGGATACCCCATGCGCGATCGATTCCCTGTTGCTGGAAAGCGATTTCATCGTCCCGCTTTCCCGATTCAACCTGTTCAACGAAACGGGCGGCTTCTTCCGGGAGATCGCCCTGGATACCAATACGTATCGAGCGCATCCGGAAGACTCCGCGAAATTCCGGGGGCTTTTCCCGCCCATGAAAGGCGTCACCTTCGATACCGGGGACGCTTACGTCATAGGGAATTATTCCTTCCGGGTGATGAAATTGCCGCATGCGTATGACAGCGTCACGTGGGTGACGGGGACTTTGCATTTCCATGCGAACGGGAAGGATATCACCTTGCCCTACAAGTTCAACCGGAAGACCTACAACATTTTCACCCTGGAACCCCCGCCCAGGCGGATACCGAGACTGGTCGAGGCGCGCGCCCTGGACAACCAGGTCGAAGCCGAAGGCATAGACGAGGATGATCAGGTGTTGCTGAGGTTCGACGGCCCATTCTGGACCGACAAGACCGGCGGCAACCTGGACAGCATCTTCCGCCCGAGCTCCGGGCACACATGGTTGAGCGGGTTCCACAGCTACAAGAAAATGGAAATCAGCCCCGATTCCACGCTGGTGCTCATCTCCCTGGATACCCGGGTCTCCCCTCCCACCCTCGCCGTGGGGGACACCATCACGTTCGCCGGCGACGGTTCGAAGGCGGTGCTGGCGGGGACGTTCCACGCGCAGGATCCCGTCGCCCTTGCGACCTCCATCCGTTCCTGGGTGGAAGGGAAGGGAGCCCGAAGGTCGGATATCCTGGGAAGGACGTACAAATCGGAAATCCATGCAAGGACACCCTTGCTTCGTACCGACGCCGGAAGGCGCAACAAATGAAAACCACCGCAATCCCTGTCATTCTGCTGCTATTCATGGCCCATCTGCACGGATGGGGACAGGAGTCTGCCTGGAAGAAGATGGACACGAAGCTCTTCGCAGGCATGCAGTCCACGTGTTCGGAAGGCGGGAAGGTATACCTGGCGGGCGTAAACAAGATGACCGAGTATGACCCTGATTCCGATTCGATCACGGGTCAATGGAACTTTTCCATGGTTCCCGACAGCATGTTCGATGCCACATACGCGCGCAACGTGGCTGTGGGTTCGAATACGAACGCCGCAATCTGCCGGGGGAACAAGATATACGTGACCTACAACTATGCGGGGCCCGTCCATAACAAGAAGACGTATAACATGCTGGTTGTCTTCGATCTGTCCACGAAAACGGCGAGCGAGGCGGCTCCGCCAATCTTCGTGAGGCATGACTACGCCATGTGCGCCGATAGCACGGGAATACTCGTCGCCGGAGGGTACGATCCATCGGAGACGCAAACCCGATCCGCGGAAATATATTCCTTCGCCGATGGGGCTTGGACCGAGATCCCTCCCTTGCCGGGCACGAACATCCATGGTGGCTGCGTCGCCAGGGGCGGCGCGTTCTATCTACTGGGCGGGGGCCCCGCAACCCAACAGGTATTCGAATACCGTGGAAACGCCTGGTCAAGCGACAAGCGATTGGATATCGGAAGGGCGTTCCATGCCGTGGTCGGATTGGGAGACGCCGTCTACCTGATCGGCCAAATCAAGCAGGAATCTCCAATCAATATGGCGTCGCTGGATATCCAGCAGTGGAAGTTCACGGCCAAGGAGGGTATTCCCGGTACCAGCACGAGCGTTGCCGCCGCCGCCGTGGGATCCAACCTCGTCGCATTCCTCACGAATGGCGAGGTCTGGAAATATACGCCTTCCATGGACGTCTCCGCCTGTGAATTCACCATCCTGCCCGATTCCGTCGATGTCGGCGCATCGGGGACCGGTCCTGCGCTGCGGAACGGGGGCACAGCCCCCTGCATCCTGGATTCCATGCATGTCGCCAGCCCGATCTTCCGCCTGGCCAAGTCCATCCTCGTTCTCGATGAGTCTGGAGGAACTGTGTCCCGGGCCGAGCTCGATGACGCGAGCCTGCAGGAACAGGATGTCGACGGGGATACCACCTACAAGGCCCGCTACCTCAACATCGAGGGATTGACCATCCGGCCGGGAAAGGCGCTGTCTCTCGGCAGGTTCAATTTCGGCCCCGACACCACCTTGCCCTATGCTTACGACAGCATCGTTTGGGTCGAATACCGGTTCGAGTTCTTTTTTGACGGAAAACCCCATCGGCTGATCTACAGGATGAACCGCTCCGAGAATAACATCTTCCAGGTCGAGCGCCGGCCGCCGCGCCTGATCGGTGCGGTAGCCCTGGACAACGCCGAGGCCCGGGACGGCATCGATGAGGACGACCAGGTACTACTCCGGTTCGACGGGCCCTTCTGGATGCCGTTGGAAACGAATCGGATGGATGAGATATTCCCGGTAAGCGGCGGGCACTCCTGGTTGAGCGGATTCAACGCTGTCAAGAGCGCGGAGAGGAGCCCGGACAGCACCATGGTGCTCGTGACCTTGAACGTCCAGGTATCCCCGCCGACGCTCGCCGTGGGGGATACCATCGGCTATGCCGCGTCGAATAGCTTCTTCGTCCTCGGCGGATCCTTCGATCCGGGCAGCGCCATCCTACGCCGCCTTCCCGGAGCGGAGGGAAAGCGCATCGATCGGGCTCCTCAGGGGCCGGATGCCTTGGGCCGGAGGCATCCGGCGCTCGGGAGGAGTTGGAGGGCTCCGGCGCCCGGAGTCGGCGCTCGCAACCAGGAGCCAGGCAGATAGCATGCGCACCGCGATGCTACCCGTGATCCTGCTGGCGGCCGGTCAGGCGGTGAAATCCGCTGGGACACCCTGCCCGGATTCATCAAGGAGCTACCGATCTTCGTGATGGACAGCAGCCTCCGGACCTATGTGTCCGGATACACATACACCAAAGTAGGACCGCACATTGATATAGACGGCAGCGGCGCGGCCTATGTCGCGGGGAAAACCCGGTTGGACAGCGGAACCTTCGGCATCCGGATCGTCAAGCTGGATGCTTCCGGCCGCGCAGCCGCCTGCGAATCCGGCCAGCCGGGAGCCTGCAAGTCACCCGTATTCCGCCTCCCACGCTGAATGCGCTCCGGTCCGGTTCTCCTCCTCGCGGTACTGTCGGCAGCCGGGCCTTCTCCGGCCTCCCGGACCAGCCTCGCCCACCACAAGCCCGCGGCGGATTGCGTCACCCCGGACGACAGCGCCTTCGCCGCCGCCTTCGCGGCCGCCGACACCGTGGACGTGCCGGCCGGATGCTATGGGATCTCCAGCCTGGAGATCCCGGAAGGCCGCACCTTGCGCGCACATCCGGGGCCGGCAGTCCTGCTTTCCGTCGACCCCGGCAGCAACCGGGCCGTCCGGATGGGCAGCCGCTCCCGGATCCAGGGTGTGGACCTGGTCGCCGGGCCGCGCAGCGCCCGCGACGGCATCCGTCTGGCTCCGGACGGCGTCGAGATGGAAGTCCTGGATTGCAGCGTGAAGGGATTCCGGTACGGCGTGCACGCCGACAATGTCAATCGCCCCGCGGCGCCGGGCCGCTCCGGCGCCCGGATCGAGGGGTGCCGCATCGCGGACGCCGGAACGGGCATCGAAATCGATTTCTCGCGGAACGTGAGGTGCTTGCGCAACGAAATCGTCGGGAGCCGGCGCTCGGCGATCCTCGCCTGGGGGAATTACAGCGATTCCGCGACGCCGAAGTTCACCTCCATGCGCTGCTCCGACATCGAGATCACCGGCAACCGGGCCGTCCAAAGCGAGCATGCGCCGGAGGGAATATGGGCGACCGGCTGCAAAGGCGTCGTCATCACGGGGAATTACGTCGAGAACGCGCGGGACGTCGGCATCGACATGGAATGGGTGGAAGGAGGGTTGATCGCCGGGAACGTGGTGAAGAACGCGGTGAACGGTTGCATCGCGCTGTTCTATTCGTGCAGGAACGTCGCCATCCGGGACAATGTGATCTACCATGGGCATGGCGTGCAGACCTGGGACGCCAAGGGTTGGTGGGCCAGCGCCGGGATCTGGCTGACCAGCCCGGACCGCAAGGAGTTCCCCGGGGACATGGGCCATCACGGCATCGAAATCTCCGGCAATACCGTCCATTGCGACGGCAAGCCGGGGTTCGAGCGGCGCGCGATGTGGATTGGACGCGAGGTCGGCGACGCGCGGGTGTTCGAAAACAAGGCGGTCGGCGCGTGCCGGCAATACCAAGGAGATCCCGCCCAACGATTCGCCGGGAACACGATCCTGCATAAAGGCAAGCTTTCCGCGTATCCGCCGGCTTGGGCCGCGCCGGCGCCCCTGGAGGCGGGAGCTCCCTCGCGGGCGCGTTTCCAGCCGATGGATACCGCAGGAAGCGCTTCGGAATAGAAGGACCCTTCGCAACGTACTTCAATGGGAGAAAAGATGAAAGCTGCTTGCTTGTCGACGCTTCTATTGGCGGCAGGTTCCGTCTTCGCCGCCCCGAAAACCCTCCAGCCCCTGGACACCCTGCACCTCGCGGAGGAGGGGATTCTGCGTATCGGTCCGGCCCGCCTGGCCGGAAACGGGGAAATCCTGGCGGTCCCTGCCGTGGCGAGCATCGGCGCCGGCGACGGCGTTTCCGTGGTGGGCAGGCGCTTCAGCGCAACCGGGAAATTCCGATGGGACACCCTGCCCGAATTCCCCAAGCATCCCCTGCGCGTGGAGCTGGCCGAGGACGGTTCTGTATACGTTGGTGGCCGGCTCCATCCGGACAGCGGCGGGGTCTTCCGCATCCTCAAATTGGATGCGTCCGGACACCGGGTCTGGCAGACCGATCTCCCCGACACGGTGATGATCGACACGGTTTACTTCTATTCTCAGGATGTACCGTCGGCGATGAAATTGGACGGGCAGGGCCGCCTCCTGGTGGCGAGGAATGCCTTGAGAAGGATGTCGGGACCCAACTATTCGGTGGACATGGGGTTCGGGACGATCCTGACCCTGGATTCCACGGGCCAGGTGATTGGGAAGGTGAATCTCCATGTCAACCCCCCGGAAAATGAGGAAATCCATGCTCTTTGCGTGGATTCGGAAGGAAACGTGTTAGTGACGGGAAAAATCCATCCCTACGGCAATTATGACCGGGGCTGGATTGCCCTTCTTGACTCGACCATGGAGGTTGTGAACGATTGGGGGGTGCCTGGATACCACGGTGGTAGGTCGATTGCCTACGCCGATTGCCGGGGAGCCTCCCCGCTTCTCGTTAGTCAGCAGCCTACCTCCGGCTGGCCTCCCTTTTTTCTGCTACGACTGGATTCGAGGGGCAATCTGGACACCGTCGCTTCCATTTCCCTCTATCCGCTCAACCTTCCCAAGAATGACGCCATCGGATTGGAATTCCTCGACGGCCAATACCTCACAGGCGTTCCCAGCGCGT
Source organism: uncultured bacterium (assembly GCA_966238865.1). Classification (GTDB taxonomy): domain Bacteria; phylum Fibrobacterota; class Fibrobacteria; order UBA11236; family UBA11236; genus CBILQL01. The sequence goes on along the minus strand of CBILQL010000153.1, from coordinate 3,215 downwards.
TGTTCCTGTTCGACAGCGCCCTCACCTCCCATACGCAGATATCCTTCCCTGGGGAGATGATTTCCATTTCCGCTTCCGGAGAGCAGGCGCTCGTCGCCGGGACCAATGGCGGGGGCTCGCCGATCCTCGTCCAATACCGTTTGAACCGGGAGCCGGTGGGAATTCGCAGGCCGATTCGATCCCCCGGCGCCGGTATCCGGTCCGCGCTCCCCTTCCGCCTGGACGGCCGGGCGGCTGAATGCCGTGTCGGAATCCCGGGATCCTGCGGCTCGCCGGTGTTCCACCAGCCCCGCTGAAAGCCCCGCGAATAGGCCCCGGGAAGCGACGCCGGGGCGGAGCTTTTCCGCAAGCGGCCCTTCCCGGGTTATGCCTCCTGGAGGGGACGGCATGCCCGCTCCCTTCACGCCCGGGTTTCCGGATGCTAGATTTCCCTCCTCCCACATGATCCGCCTCTCCATCATCACCCCCTGCTGGAACTCCGCCCGCACCCTGGAGCGGACCCTTCGCAGCGTCCTGGACCAGGGATACGGGAACCTCGAATACATCCTCGTGGACGGCGGCTCCCAGGACGGCACCGTGGACATCATCCGCAAATACGAGGGGCGCCTCGCCCGCTGGGTGTCGGAGAAGGATCGCGGGGTCTACGATGCCATGAACAAGGGCATCGGGATGGCCACCGGCGATTGGGTGGGTATCATCAATTCCGACGATTTGTACGCCCCCGGGGTGTTCAGCCGATTGGCCGCGCTGTCCGGAGAGGATGCGGACATCCACTACGGAGACGTCCGCATGTTGTACCCCGATCGCCAGCCCCTGGTTGTCCGTTCGGCGGCCGCCCTCGGTCGCGCCTCGTTCTGGCACATGCCGGTGCAGCACCCGGCCGCCTTCGTGAGGCGATCGGTCTATGTCGAGGACGGAGGTTTCCGCGAGGGCATGCGCATCGCCGCCGATTATGACTTGATGCTGCGGCTTTTCCTCAAGGGGCGGCGTTTCCGCCATTGCCCCGAGGTCTGGGCGGAAATGGACGCCGGCGGCCTGAGCGACAATCGCTGGCGGGAGGGCAAGCGCGAAATCCGCGAGTCCGCCGAGCGGCAAGGGGTCTTCCATCCCCCTTTGAGCCTCCTGTACAACCTCGACGTGGCGCGCGTCGGAGTCTCCAAGCGCCTGGAGGGCATGCCGCTCCTGAGCGCCGCCCAGCGGGCCTACCGCAACCTCAAGGCCAGTTCCCAGCGGTCCGCCCGGGCTCCCGGCTAGGCCTGCCCCGGCCGGGCCAGGGAGGCGTAGAGGTCGGCGAAGGTCCTGGCCTGGCCTTCCAGCGTGTAGTCCCGCAGGATGAGATCCCGGCACGCGTCCCCGGACGCGGTCGCGCCGGCATCCGCCCCTATGAGGCGATCGAGCCCGTCGCGGAAGGCGGCGACATCGCCGCCCGGGACCAGCAGCCCCGTGGACCCGGGCCTCACCACTTCGGCCACTCCGCCGGAATCGAACGCCGCAGCCGGAGTCCCGCAGGCGAGAGCCTCGAGCAGGGAGTTGGGAAGATTCTCGCGGGTGGCCGCGTGGGCGTAGACGTCGGCGGAATTATAGATGTCGGCGAGCGTGGCGGAGTCGGCGACGTGATCGCGGCTCCAGAAGGGGGCCTTCACCCGCGCTGCGAGCGAGGCGGCGTTCCGTCCCGCCGCCAGGACGAGGATGTCCCGCCGCCCGGCGTCCCAAAGCGCGTTGACGGCTTCGAGGAAAAGGTCGGTGCCCTTGTTCCGGTCCGCGACGTCGCTGGCCAGGAAGAGGAGGGTCTTGCGATCCGCGGGGATACCCAGCCGCGCCCGGCAGGCCGCCCGATCGAGCGGCCGGAACGCCTGCGTGTCGATGCCGTTGGGGATGAGCTGCTTGGGGAAGGGGGCGAGCAGCGGGCTCCGCTCCGCCAGGTCGAGGATCCACCGCGAGGGAGCCACGATGCGCAGGCGGCTGCGCCCGTAGAGGCGTCGCTTGCGCTCCCAGAGCTGGCGGGTGGTGTCGCGCCGCAGGGCCGGGTAGGTCTTGAGGTCCGGGCAGGAGCCGCATCCCGTCTTCCAGTTCTCGCAGGTGCCCGCATAGGCGCAATGACCCGTCATCGGCCACATGTCGGAAAGCCGCCAGACCGTGGGCTTTTCGGCCGTCAGCCGGGGCAGCACCGAATGGGCGAACCAGTTCCCGTGGGTGTTGTAGATCTGGACCACGTCCGCGGCCCGGAACCAGGGATGGCGGAGCAAAGTGGGCGTGGAGGGGACGAAGGCGTACTGGAGGCTGAGCAGGGAGGTGGCCTTGAGGGCGACCTCGTCGGCCAGCCGGAGCATGCCCTTGGAGAGGACGTCGACCTCCGGGTCGGAACCGTGCTTGCGTCCGACCAGCATGCGCGACTCGAGTCCCAGGGCGCGGATTCCCTCGTGGATCTTCTGGGCCGACTTGGCGCTTCCGCCCCGGATGTCCGTGGTGCTGAGGTGGAGGACCGAGACCTTGCGGCTCATGGCGGACGTCTCAGGCCTCCCCTTGCTCCCGGAAGGCGGCTATCAGCTGATCCAGGGACTTTTCCTTGGTGAATCCGGCCCGGATGGTCTCGAGGCCGGCCTCGGACATCCTCCGGCGCAGCTCCGCGTCCTGCACCAGGCGATCGAGCTTCTCGAACCATTCCTCCGGGGTCCCGGCCAGGAAGCCGTTCACGCCGTCCTGGATGAGGTCGCGGTTCTCGCCGATGTCGCGCGCCACCGCCACCGCGCCGCCGGACATGTAGATCATCGCCTTCAGGGTGCCCCGGGCCAATGCTTCCTCCACCGCGAAGAGCGGGAAGACGCCGATGTCCATGGCGAGCACCTCCTCGATCATGGACGCCTGGTCGTATTTGGGGCGGACGCTGTACCGTACCTTCTCGAAATGCGGCAGGCGGGAGGGATCCGCCCCCACGATGCGGAAGTGCAGGTGGGGATGCTTGGCGAACAGGCGCTCCAGGGGCTCCCAGATGGAGTAGAGCGGGGCGGCGGTCAGGAGGCTGCCGATCCATCCGATGGTGATGCGGGATGGATCCCGCCGGACCGCGTCGCGCCGGCGGTCGAACAGTTCCACCTGGGGGGGATCGTGCACCACGTGGACGCGGGGGCAATGCTTGCGCGCGTACTCGGCCACGTACCGGGTCTCGCAGATGACCCCGTGGACCAGGGGCAGCATGCGGTCGAGGTCCTTCCAGC
>CBILQL010000152.1:0-9125 GCA_966238865.1 uncultured bacterium | reverse complement strand
CGAGGAACAGCGCCGTCTCCAGCGCGCGGGGCCTCGCGTACAGCTCCCGCGGCGTCCCGAACTCCACCACCCGTCCGCCCATGAGCAGGGCGAGGCGGTCCGAGAGGGCCAGGGCCTCCTCCTGATCGTGGGTGACGTAGAGGATGGTGTTCCCGGATTGGCGGTGGAAGTCGAGCAGCTCGCGGCGCAGGGATTTCCGCAGCGCGGCGTCCAGGTTGGACAGGGGTTCGTCCATGAGCAGGGCCCCGGGCCGCATGGCCATGGCACGTGCCAGCGCAGTCCGCTGCTGCTGCCCGCCGGAGAGCTGGTGCGGGAACCGCGCCTCCAGGCCGCGGAGCTGGTAGGCGGCCAGGGCCTCCTCCAGCGCCTTCCGCACCTCGGCGGCGGGACGCTTCCGCACCTCCAGCCCGTAGGTCACGTTCTCGGCCACCGTCAGGTGCGGCCATAGGGCGTAGTTCTGGAACACCATGGCGCAGCCGCGCAGGTGGGGCGGGGCATCGGTCACGTCCCGGCCCCCGACGTGCAGGGTGCCGGAGTCGGGGGGCTCCAGGCCGGCCACAAGGCGCAGCAAAGTGGTCTTGCCGCAGCCCGATGGCCCCAGCAGGCAGAAGAATTCCCCGGCCGCGACGCTCAGGCTGACGTCTTCCAGCACGCGCACGGCCCCGAAGCCCTTGCTCACCCCGCGAATCTCGATCATGCGGACTCCCCTCCCGTCAAGGCCGCTCGCCTCCCGCAGCCAGGGTCCGCGCCCAGCGGGCCATGGACGCGTTGCGGAAGTCCGGCTCCTGCCAGCGCGCCGCCATCGGCGCCATCTCCCGCCAGCCCGCCGGGGGCCTGAACCAGCGGCTCTTCGCCACCTCGGCCTCCCAGGCCGCGGTATCGGCCGGAGAGGCCCCGGGCCGCCGCGCGGCCAGGGCCGACCAGTCCCGCAGGGCCGATTCGTGGCTGTCCACCAGCCAGAGGCCGAGCAGGTCGTTGACCAGGGCCCAGCGGCTTTCGGTGAGGGAGTCCGAGTACGTCCACGCGGCGCCGGAGGTGTCCGCGAAGGGATATCCGCCCACGGCGCTGACGGCGGAGTCGAGCCTGGCGTAGGCGGCGGGCAGGACGGCCATGCGGTTGAGAGGCAGGCGGGCGGGGCCGCCCGGGACGCCGGGCTTGAGCACCCACAGCCGCTGTCCCTCCAGGGACAGGAGGAACTCCAGGAACCGGCGCGCGACCTCGGCATTCGGGGCGCCCTTCAGGATGCCCGCGGGATCGGGGGTGATCACCGTCTCACCCTCGGGCAGCACGAAGCCGATGCGATCGGAGCCGTCGCTGCCGATCAATGACCAGGCATATTGGTCGATGGCGACGGCGAAGGCGGCTTCTCCGGATGCCACGGCCGGAAGCACCGCCGAGGCGCCGCGGGTGAAGGTCCTGGCGTTGGCGGCCATGCGCGCGAGCAGGGAGAACCCCTTCTCCCAGCCGTATTTCTGGAGGACGATTTCGTAGATGACGTGCGCGGAGCCGCTGCCTCGGGGATCCACGCAGGCGACCCATCCCAGCGCCTCGGGACGGGCCAGGTCGGCCCAACGGCGGGGCTCCGGCATGGAGCGCCGCGCCAGCAGGGGACGGTTGTAGAGGATTCCGAAGCTGGACAGGGCCGTGCCGTACCAGCCCTCCTCCGGCGCCTGCAGGCGGATGCCCCCGAGGGAGACCGGAAGGCCGGGCGGGAGGGGGATGGGATCGGGAATCAGCAGGCCTTCCCGTGCCAGGGTGCGGAAGGGCGGCGTCCCGCCGCCGAAGAAGACGTCGATGCCGATGGAGGCGGGAGCATCGCCCCGCGTCCGGGGCGCATCGTGCGACCTTGCGAACCGCGCCAGGACATAGCGCAGCCCCTCGGAGGTCCCTCCCTGGTCCACCCATTCCAGGATCGGGGTGGAGCCATGCCGCGCCGCGTGCCATCCCGCGAATGCGGCCCCGATTTCCTGCCGGATGTTGTCCCCGTGGGGGGTGAGGAGGACCAGCCGCGCCTGCGCCGCTCCCCCGGTCCGGTCAGCCCCCCCGCCACCCGTGAGAAAATGCCGCGAGCCAATCGCAGCCAGGGCTGCGAGCCCGGCGACGAATAGGATCAGGGGTCGGTTGCGGGACAGCCTCATGGGAATGGAATCTCCGGTTCAGGACTCGAGAGTCCCTGACAGAATGGTTGCTCGGCCTCGCTCCTTCGCTCCCACTCTGTCGGGGTCTCTATCGGCCGGGTTCGCGGTGCCGCCGCCCGGCCCGGCAGACGATTTCGGGAAAATTTATTGTTTCCGAGGGGAAATCCGGCAGGAAATTATAACTTTTTGGCCCTAACCGATTGACAGACGCTATAATAGGCCTATCTTGAAATGTGGATCCATCCGGAGAGGTCATCCGTGCGTTTAGGTTTGTCCGTTTCCCTCGCTGCCTGCCTTGCCCTCTCCCCGGCCTTCGCCCAGTACGAGGATCTGGTGGACTTCCCCGACGCGCCCACGCGATCGACCGAGGAACAGGGCATCATCTGCACCATCGAGGGCGTGCAGTTCACCAAGAAGGACGGTCCCACCGAAGGCTCCAAGGAGCTGACCGTCGTCTTCCTCCTCACCGAGAAGCCTTCCGCCTACTTCAACTATTACGATCCGGTGAAGAAGGCCGTGGTCTTCGACTTCTACGACACCCGCATCGGCGAGTCCATCATGGATCCCATCCATGAGCATCCCATCACCAACAGCACGGTGGAGCTGTTCAAGCTCGACCTCAACAAGGACGTGCAGGGACTCCGGCCCGATATCCGCGACGTGGTGCGGGTCAGCCTCATGACGCCCTACGATCTGGAGTACGAGCTCCAGGAGGATTACGGCGTCATCACCATGAATTTCAAATGGAACAAGAAGACCGAAAGGGCCTTCACCCGGAAGAAGAACGCTTTCTACTGGCAGTTCCCCCTGGCCCTTGGCGTCCTGGGCGGCGCCAGCTACTACGCCTACACCAAGTTCTGGCAGCCGGAAGAGGAGCCGAAGCCGTTCCTCACCTGCTGCCCAATCAATCACCCGGATTAGCCCCGGATCCCGGTTCCCGCCTTCCCTTCGCATTCCCCGCTTTGAACCCCGGGGCCTACTTTCTATGTTTGACCCGCAAACCATGGGCAGCCCGTAACCTGGGCGGCCCGGAACCGGCTGCCCGGAAGGAAACGCGATGCCCTTCAAGATCAAGACGCTCAACAACATAAGCCCCCTGGGCCTCAAGCTCTTCGGAGACAACTACACGGTCAAGGCCGACGAGACGGAGCCGGACGCCGTGCTGGTCCGCAGCGCCATCGTGGACACCGACGAGATCCCCTCCATGCTGGCCATCGCACGCGCCGGCGCCGGCGTGAACAACATCTCCATCGACAAGGCCACCGAGAAGGGCGTCTGCGTCTTCAACACTCCCGGCGCCAACGCCAACGCCGTGGCCGAGCTGGTCTTCATCATGCTCGGGATCGCGGCCCGCAAAATCCACAAGAGCCTGGACTTCACCCAGGCCCTGGCCTCCGAAAGCGACGACAAGGTCATCGGCGAGAAGGTGGAGAAAGGAAAGGCCCAGTTTTCCGGGTTCGAGCTGCAGGGCAAGACCCTGGGCGTGATTGGCCTGGGCAAGATCGGCGTCCTGGCCGCCAACGCCGGCCTGCAGCATGGCATGCAGGTGATCGGCTACGATCCCTTCCCGACCGTGGCCAACGTCCACCTGCTCAACCCCAAGGTCGAGATCAGGCACAAGCTGGACGACATCCTGACCCGCGCGGACGTGATCTCCGTCCACGTCCCCCTCTCGGAAAAGACGCGCCATCTCATCGGCGAGGCCCAGCTGAAGAGGGCCAAGCAGGGCGTGATCCTGATGAACTATGCCCGCAAGGGCATCTACGACGACCAGGCCGTGATCGCGGCGCTGGACGCCGGCCAGGTGTCCATGTACCTGTCGGACTTCCCCTACAAGGCCCTGCTGGGCCGGCCCAACGTGATCTGCACCCCCCATCTGGGCGCCTCCACGGCCGAGTCCGAGGAGAATTGCGCCGTGATGGCCGTGAACCAGCTGAAGAACTATCTGGAGTACGGCGTGGTGGCCAATTCCGTGAACTTCCCCATCACGGAGGTCTATCCGGAGGCTTCCACCCGCACGCGCCTCGTGGTGATCAACAAGGACGTGCCCAACATGATCGCGCAGATCACCCAGGTCGTGGGCGGCGCCGGCATCAATATCGGCTCCTTCACCAATGCCAGCAACGGGAAGATCGGATACAACATCATAGACGTGGAAGCCGACGTCTCCGATGCAGTGGTGGACGCCATCAAAGGCATCGGCAACGTGATCCGCGTCCGCGTGCTGCGGTTCAACCAAAAGTAAAGCCAGGCGATGGGTCGGCCCGGGATGACCGGGCCGACCGAATCTTCCCCGGGCGCCGCCTCAGGCGCCCCCTCCGACGCCCCCAGTCTGCATCTGGCAGGCCGGAAACAGCCCGCTTTGCAAAGCTTGCGATGGAATTCCTATAATGGAGCCGTCGGGGCGCGCCGTCTCCGGAATTCTCCGGCGCCGGCATCCCCCTCAACTTTCCATGGCATCAGTATCCAAGCCCGCCCGGGATCCATCGCATTCCCTGTCCGCGTTCCCGGCGGTCGTGGCCTTGGCCGCCCTGTTGGCGGCCGGCTTGACCGCCATGCCGGCCCGGGCCGCCCAGGACGATCTCCGCCTGGAGGTTGCGCGCCAATGGGCCGAGAAGGGCGAGTACGAAAAGGCCGTGCAGGAGCTGCGGCTTTTCCTGAACGAACACCCCGATGCCGCCGAGGTCTATGCGCGCATCGGCTCGCTACGGCTGCGGCAGGGCAAAATGCAGCAGGCGGCCGAGAATTTCAAAGTGGCCTTGCAGAAGAATCCCGGGCTTGCCGAGGCCGAGGAGGGCATGGCCAGGCTCAAGCAGCTCGAGACCCGGCCGGCCCAAGAGGCTGCTCCGGCCGGCGCGCCGTCGGCGGCAGCCCCGGGAGTCGCACCCGGGGCTGCAGCGGGCGCCGTATCGGGGAACGCATCCGCTCCCGAAGGCGCCTCCGAGGGCGCGGGCTTCGCCCCGTCCATGGAGGCCGAATCCTCAGCTCTCCGCGGGATATACGCCCTCCCGGAATTCCAGCAGGCGGAGCGGCAATATCGGGAAAAGAAACCCGACGAGGCCCTGGCTTCCCTGAAGCAGGTGCTTGCCAAGTCCCCGGGACATCCCGGCGCCTACTATCTGGGCGGCGTCATCCGGTACGAGAAAGGCGAGCTGGACAAGGCCGCGTATAATTTCCAGCGCAGCTTCGAGTATCCGGAGCGGGGATTCAACGCCCACTTCTACCTGGGCCGCATCCGCCAGAGGCAAGGCCGGGTCCCCGAGGCCGTCGGACATTTCCAGCAATACCTGGCGGCCACGCGCAACGAAGCGGGCCGGAAGCAGGCGGAGGGGATCCTGGCCCAGCTCAAGGACGCGCCCGGCAAGGCTGCTGCGCGACCCGCGGAGCCTGCCGGCAAGCCGGCCTCTCCTCCGGCCGCGCCGGTAGCGGATGCACCGGGTGAACCGGCCCATGGTTCTGCGCTTGCGGAAGGCAAGGCGCCCTCTGGCGGCGCGGGACCGGCGGCTGCCGCAGAGTCCGCCCATGGCGGGACCCCGTCGGGCGGTGCCCATGCGTCCGCCCCCCAGGCGACGTCGGCGACGAACCCTTCGCAGCCATCACCGCCGCCGGGACGCTCCCCTTCGCCCCTGGTCCTGGGCAGGGACGGCGCCCCGCCTTTCGTCGTCGCGGACAGCGCCGGCGCCTCGGGGAGGATGCTGCTCGAGGCCTACGAGGCATTCAAGACGGAGAAGTACGAGAAATCCGCCGACCTGCTCAAGGAGGCCGTCCGGCAATTCGGCGGGTCGCCCAATGCCGAAGCCGCCGACCTGGACCTGGCCTCCGTCTACATCCGCCTGGGCCTCTGGGACAATGCCCGGGATCGCATCCTCTCCTACCTGAGCGCCGCGCGCCAGCCCCAGCGCTATCGAGACCTGGCCTTCTACCTGGAAGGCCTGACGCATCTCGGCCGGAAGGACGGCGAGAAGGCGGAGCGGGCCCTGCTCAAGGTCAAGACCGACAGCTTCGGCGGGCCGAGCCGGGAGGAGGTCGACTGGCGCCTGGCCCAGGCCGGGGAACTGATGAAGGACATGAAGAAATGGTCCGCCTACCTGGAGCGGGCCCTGGCCAGCGCCAGCACCGACTTGCGCAAGGCGCGCCTCAGCCAGCAGCTCGGGCAGCTCCACGGCCGTCACGGCCGCCCGGAGCGGGCCCTGGAGCATTACCGGAAGGCGATGGCGCCCTGCGGCAAGGCCTCCGGAGCGGAGGGAGCCTCCGGCGGGGAAGGGGAGGGCTCTGCGGAGCTGGCGGGGCTGTGCCGGGAGTCGCGGCTGCGCATCGCCGATCTCGAATTCCGACGCAAGAACTGGAAGGCGGCCCTGGAGGGCTACCGGAAGTTCGCCGCCGATTTCCCGGATCACAAGGAGGCGGCCTGGGCCCAGTACCAGATCGGCAACGTCTACCAGGCGACACGGAACTTGGAGTCGGCCTTGAACCAGTACAAGAAGGTAATCGATAATTATCCCGGCAGCTATTGGGCCTCCCAGGCCCAATGGAAGCGCGAAGACGCGATTTGGCGGAAGGAATACGAGGAGGTGCTCGATTAACGGCGCATTCCCCCTGGAGGTCTTCACCGACCTCCTGGCCCGGCACCTGGAGACGTTCAAGGCGCTCGAAGGCCTGCAGGCGCAAGCCCTGAAGAACATGGGCTCCCGGAGCGTGGAGGCCATCACCGCGCTGGCGGCCGGCCAGCAGGACGTGCTCGCGGCCATCGCCGGCGAGAAGGCCGGGCTCAAGCCCTACCTGGACGCCTGGGAGAAGCTCGAACCCGGGGAGCGCGAGCGGCTCCGGAAAGGGAGGGCGGGGGAGATCCTCGACGCCCTGGAGGCCGTGGCCAAGGGCATCCAGGCGCGCCACCAGGATTGGTTCGGCGAGGACGCCGCGGCCGGGGAGTCGAAGCCGGCCCCGCAAGCCGGAGGGACGCCGGGAACCGGCGGCACGACCGCCGACGGCGGAGCGCGGGCCTCCGGAAGCGCCGCCGACCCGGGCGGCGACATCGCGCAGAAAATCAACATGTACCGCGGGCTGACCTAGCCCGCGGGATGGATATGGTCCGCGCCAGCATGGGAAATTTCCCTATCGATCTGCCAGAGGAGACCAAGGCGCAGCTGCAGCAGGTCTTCCAATGGTTCAACGAGAACGTGTCCAGGGTCGAGGGCGCCTACCGGGAGCTGGGCGTCAAGTTCGACACCATCAGCCGGGAGCTGGAGGAGAAGAACCAGAGGCTCGAGGCCGCGTTCCGCGAGACCGAAAGGGTGCAGAACCAGCTCGGGTCCGTGCTCGAGAGCATGGACAGCAGCGTCATCATGATCGACACCGACGAGCGCATCACCGTGTTCAACCCCGCCGCCGAGCGCATCTACGGCCTCAGGCGCGAGGAGGCGGCCGGGAAGGGGTACGCCGCCGCGTTCGCGACCCACGCCGACTCCCATTACCCGGTCATCGACACCCTGCGCACCGGCCGGAACATCCTCGGCCACGAGAAGTACTGGAAGGTGGGGCAGGGCTACAAGCCCATCGGCTACACCACCTGCGTGGTGCGCGACCGCGAGGGCCGCATCCTCGGGGCGGTGGAGATCTCCACCGACCTGACCAACATCAAGCAGATGCAGAACCAGATGCAGCACGCCAAGACCCTGGCGGCCCTCGGCGAGATGGCGGCCACCGTGGCCCACGAAATCCGCAATCCCCTGGCCGGCATCGGCGGCTTCGCGGGCCTCCTGGAGCGGGACCTGGATCCTGAGGATCCCCGCCGCAACCTGGTGAAGAAGATCGTGCAGGGCGTCTCCAGCCTCAACAAGATCGTCTCCAACCTGCTGGTGTTCACGCGGCCCATGGAGCTCAACCTCCGCCGCGTGGAGTTCGTGGAATGGATGGAGGACATCCTCCGCTACGCCGAGCTCGAGGCCTCCAAGGAGAAGAAGGACGTCGCCATCCGCCGGGACTACGCGTTCACGAAGATGGAGGTCCGCATCGACCCTGAGAAGCTCCAGCAGGTGTTCCTGAACCTCATCTTCAACGCCATCCAGGCCATCGACGGGAAGGGGAGCGTGACCATCCGGGCCGATTTCGACGAGCGGGACTTCCTGCGGGTCACCGTCGCCGACGACGGCAAGGGCATCCCCAAGGACATCCAGGCGAAGATCTTCAACCCCTTCTTCACCACCAAGGAGCAGGGGACCGGGCTGGGGCTGGCCATCGTGCAGCGCATCGCGGCCCTGCACGGAGGGACCATCGCGGTGGACAGCGAGCCGGGGCGGACCGAATTCCGGCTCTGCCTCGATTCGCGCGGGAGCGTGCATGGCTGACATCCTGGTGGTGGACGACGAGGAGCTGATGCGGGAGCTGGTGGCCACCAGCCTCGTGCGCCTGGGCCACAAGGTCAAGACCCGGAAGAACGGCCCGGAGGCCATCGAGGCCTTCCAGGAGGCCCGCGCCGACCTGGTGGTCTCGGATTACAAGATGCCCGGCATGACCGGCCTGGAGATGGCCGAGAAGCTCATCGCCCTGGACCCCTCCGTGGCCATCATCCTGATGACCGCCTACGGGACCATCGACACCGCGGTCCGCGCCATGAAGGCCGGCGTGCACGACTTCATCGAGAAGGACCCGGACAACGGCCTCAAGCTGGAGCGCCTGGAGCACACTGTGTCGCAGGTGCTGCAGCTCAGCAGCCTCAAGAGCGAGAACCGCCGCCTCAAGGAGGCCCTCTCCGAGCGGCGGCGCTTCGTGGGCGGAAGCGCCAAGGTCTCGGACCTGATGAAGACGGTCGACGAGATCGCCGCCTCCAACTCCACCGTCCTGATAACGGGGGAGAGCGGCACCGGCAAGGAGATGCTGGCCCAGGCCATCCACGACAAGAGCCGCCGGCACAACCTGCCCTTCGTGAAGATCAACTGCGCCGCCATCCCCGAGAGCCTCATCGAGAGCGAGCTCTTCGGGCACGAGAAG
>CBILQL010000151.1:0-9183 GCA_966238865.1 uncultured bacterium | reverse complement strand
GCTGATCTCGGCCAGCAGCAGGCGGCGGAAGGGCGGATAGTCGAGCTCCCGGCGTCGCTCGATCTCGGCGGCGTAGAAGCCGGCGAAGTCGTGGGACAGGGCGAAGGCGAGCAGCGGGTTCTCGGGCTTGAAGGTCTGCAGGAAGACCTGCCCCGCGTCCTTGTGCCGCCCCGCGCGGCCGGCAACCTGGGTGATGAGCTGGAAGGCCCGCTCCTGGGCGCGGAAGTCGGAGAGGCCCAGACCCGCATCGGCGTCCACCACGCCCACCAGGTTGACCCGGGGGAAGTCGTGGCCCTTGGCCACCATCTGGGTGCCGATGAGCACGTCGTATTCGCCGCGGCGGAAGGCGGAGAGGATCTTCTCGGCGCCGCCGATGGCGGAGGTGGTGTCCCGGTCGAGCCGGCCGATGGCGGCCTCGGGGAACACGCCCTGCAGCCACTCCTCCACCTTCTCGATGCCGCGGCCCACGTCCAGCCAGTCGGGGCCGCCGCATTTCCGGCAGGGCGCGGCGAAGGGCACCGAGAAGCCGCAGTAGTGGCAGATGACCGATCCCAGCGCCTTGTGGTAGACGAGCGGCACGGCGCAATGGGGGCATTGGCGCGGTTCGCCGCAGGTCTTGCACACCCGGCGATGGGAATAGCCGCGGCGATTCAGGAACAGGATGGCCTGCTCGCCGGCTTCCAGGGCGGCCTGCAGCGCCTCGCGCAGGGGGATGGACAGGGGCAGGCCGCCCTGCAGGGCGAATTGCTCGCGCATGTCCACGATGTTCACCTTCGGCGGGTTGGAGCCGGTGGCGCGGGTGGCCAAAGTGAGCAGGTTCAGCTTGCCGGACCGGGCGGAGTGGTAGCTCTCGAGGCTGGGGGTGGCGCTTCCCAGCACCACCGGGCAGCCCTCCTGCCGCCCGCGGTACAGCGCGATGTCGCGGGCGTTGTACCGCGGCGAGGCGTCCGATTGCTTGTAGCTCCCGTCATGCTCCTCGTCGACGACGATCAGCCCCAGGTTGTCCACCGGGCACAGGACCGCGGAGCGGGCGCCCACGATCACGTCGGCCTCGCCGGCGAAGACGGCCTGCCACAGCGCGCGGCGCTCGGCGGCGGAGAGGTTGCTGTGGAAGGCGAGCACCGGGCGATCGAGGAAGGCGCGGAAGCGGGCGATGGTCTGGGGCGTGAGGGCGATCTCGGGCAGCAGCACCAGCACGCGGCGGCCCCGCTCCAGGGCCTGGCGGGCCAGGTGCAGGTACACCAGGGTCTTTCCGCTGCCGGTGATGCCGTGGAGCAGGTGGGGCTGGAAGCGGAAGGGCGCGAAGCCGACGGCCACCGCCTCGATGGCGGCCCGCTGCTCGGCGTTGGGGACCAGGGGCGGCTCCGCTGAAGCGGCCTTGCCGGCGGCAACCGCGGCTGTCCCGGAGCCGGCGAAGGTCCCGGCCTTCCCGTCCCCGGCCTTTCCGTCCGCGATCGCCGGGCCGTCGGGGGCGGCCTTGACGCGCCGCGGGCGGCGCGGGGAGAAGAGATGGTCCAGGGCCGCCTTGGGCAGGCATGCGGCGAAGACCTGGGGCAGCGGGGTGAAATAGTAGCCGGCCATCCATTGCAGCAGCTCTATCCAGGCGCGGGGCACCCTGGCATTGCCGGGGGCGAGGCCCTTGAGGCCCTTGGTGCGGAAGTCCAGGGCCGGCCGCCCCGTCTCCATCACCACCCCGGCCACGGTCTTGGACAGCAGGGGGGCCTGGACGATGCTGCCCACGCCCAGGGTCCCTGGGTCCGCCGCTCCGGGATCGTACCAGAACGGCTCGGACATGCCGCCGGGGAGCAGCACCCTGGCCCGCAGGGGGTTTTCCGGGGATTCTTGCCGTTCGTTGAGGGATTTTGGCGCGGACTGGACCGTCATCGGGCTTTGGGCGGTGCTGGAAAAATTCCGCCACCAGCCCCTATAATATATCTACATCCGCCATTCCGGCCGGGACGGGCCTTCCCACCCGGACCCTTCCATCGTGGGCGGATGGGAAGGTACGAGTCCAGGAAATGGCCTTGAATTCCGCCAATCCGGCGATGCCGGAGGAGGGCTCCTCCCTCCCGCGGCCGCTTGTCGACGATCCGGGCTACCGGGTGCAGGACGCCGATCCTTCGGCGCCGGCGGAAATCGTCTTCCTGATCTCTCCGGACGCCCTCAAGGCCTACATCTCCATCCTGCCCGGAGCGCGCCCTTCGGTGGAGTCGCTGGGCGCCTCCCACATCCTGCCCCGGTGGCAGAACCTGGGCCTCGATCCGCACCTGCTCTCCTCCGATTTCATCCATACGCTCACCGAGGAGTGGAACCGGAACCACCGGCCCATCGAGAACGTGCTGGCCGCGGAAGCCGAGCATCCCCCGGTGCCTGGAGCGGACGCGCGCATCGAATACCTGGTCGATCCCGAAATCAGGTTAGGCCCCGTCGAGCAGGCCGGCAGCATCGATTTCCGGAGCCTCAACCTCATCAAGCCGGTCAAGCAGGGCCAGCCCCTTGCCCGCAAGCACCCTCCCGGCAAGGGCGGCGCCGGCATCGATCTGTTCGGCCGGCCGGTCGGCGCCCCGGACGGGGCGGACATCGAGCTGCCCGTGGGCGCCAATACCATGCCCTCCGCCGTCGATCCCGGCCTCCTCGTCGCCTCCGTGGACGGGTTCCTGCAGAAGAAGGACGGCGTGCTCTCGGTGAACGAGTGCTTCGTCGTGGACGGCGGCGTGGACTACTCCACCGGCAACATCGACTATACCCAGAACGCGATCATCCGCGGCGACATCGCCGACGGCTTCACCGTGAACGTGGGCGGGGCCCTGGAGGTGGGCGGCTCGGTGGGCGAGGCGCGGCTGACCGTGGGCGGCGACCTGCTGATCAAGAAGGGGTTCGTGGGGGCGGGGCACGGCCTCGTCACCGCCAAGGGGAACGTATCCCTGGGATTCGTCTCCAACCAGTCGGTGCGGACCCACGGGGACCTCAACATCGAGAAGGAGAGCTTCAACAGCCGCCTGGCGGCGCGCAAGCGCATCACTCTGCTCGGCCCGCTGGTGGGCGGCTCGGCCATGGCCGGCCTGGAGATCCAGTGCCGCACGGCCGGCAACGAGCTGGGGAACAAGACCGAGCTGGAGGCCGGCCTCGACTACATCCTGCACGAGAACCGGCTGCTCCTGGAGGAGAAGATCCGGGAGCTGGCCGCCCATCTCTCCAAGGTCGGCCAGAAGCTCGCCAAGTTCAAGGAAGCCTACCGCGCGAAGAAGCGCTTCACCTCGGGCGAGGCCCGCCTCCTGCTCGAATTGCGGGACGCGCAGGAGAAGATCCAGATCCGCCTGCCGGAGCTGGAGAGGCGCAAGGCCGAGATCGTCGATCAGATCCGCAAGGGATACCTCGCGGAGGGCATCCGCGTGCGGGTGGAGAAGCGCGTCTTCCCGGGGACGGTCATCAAGGTGGGCAGCGAGCTCCTCCGCATCCAGGAGGAGATGGCCGGGCCCAAGGTCTTCGCGTACAAGCAGGGCCGCATCAAGGTGTTCTGAAGGGGAGCGATGGGAATGTCCGAACTGTTGCCGGAGGACGCGGATCTGAAGGCCATCCTGGAGATGGACCTGGACAGCCTGGCGGGATTCGGGACCGAAGACGCCTCCTTCAAGCCGGCGGAGAAGGCCGCTCCCATGACACTGGAGAAGCGCATGGCCGCCAGCGCGCGCCTGGCGCGGCTCCAGTCGCTCTGGGAGAAGGGCGAGCCGGGAGACGCCCCGGCGGGGCTTCCCTTCGCGAAGTCGGTGGAGCAGATCGCCGTCGCCGAGCGGTCCCTCACCTACAAGGCCACCCTGCTCAAGACCTACGACACCGCCGTGGCGCAGGCCAAGGAGATCTACGACCTCGTCTGCCTGGGGGAGGTCGCCAGCATGGACCCGGTGCGCGGCCTGGTGGCCCCCTTCCTGGAGGCCATGGAGAAGGACCGCAACCTGCTGCTGGCCGTTTGCCTGTACCACAACCCCGCCGTGGTGGAGCACCTGGCCCGGCACGCCGTGAACATGTGCATCCTATCGGTGGCGGCCTCCACCGCCGCGGGCTTCTCCCGCGGGCAGGTGCTCGAGATGGGCCAGGCCGCCCTGCTGGCCGACGTGGGCATGACCATGGTCCCGGAGGCCATCCTGATCAAGGCCGGCAAGCTCACCGAGCAGGAGCTGGGGGAGATCCACAAGCACCCGGCCAACAGCTTCGCCCTGCTGGAGAAGATCCAGGGGGTGTCCGACATCGTCCTGTCGGCCGCCTACCAGCACCACGAGCGGCTCACGGGCGCGGGCTATCCCAAGCGCCGCTCCGGCAGCCAGATCTCCCAGGCGGCCCGCATCACCGCCATCGCCGACACCCTCTGCGCCATGGTCCACAAGCGCTCCCACCGCGACGCCATGTCCCCGTACGCGGCCCTGGACAAGGTGATCAAGATGGGGCAGATGAACTTCCTCGACGCGGCGCTGGTGAAGAGCCTGCTCCGCTACCTCTCCGCCTATCCCATCGGCACCTTCGTGGAGCTGGGCAGCGGGCGGGTGGGCCGGGTGGTGGAGGCCAGCCCCCTCGACCCGACCCGGCCGGTCATCTCCGTGCTGCGCACCGAGAAGGGCCAGCCCCTGCCCATGAAGCAGGTCCTGCAGGTGGACCTGATGAAGGACCGGAACGAGAAGATCGCCAAGGTCCTGGAGGCCGAAGCCGGAAAATTCAAGGCCCTGGACGGTTTCTGACGGTCATCGTATTTTAGGAGTATGAGCCAGAGCGTCGTGTTCAACGTCGTGCACCGGAACGCGGAATGGCATGTCCTGCGGGGCCGGGCCCCCCGGACCGAAGGGCGATACAAGAGCAAGTCCGACGCCATCGAGCGGGGCCGCGAATTGGCCATGCGCGAGGAGTCGGCGAGCCTGCGCGTCGCCCTGACGGACGGGTCCATCCAATCGGAGACCTCCTTCGGAAAGGATCCTTCGGAACTCGAAGGCGCCGCCTCCGGGGCTGGTTTCCGTTGAGGCGTTCCGGGCCCGGGAAGGGCGTGAAAAATCCGGAAGCGCCCCGCGGCGCCGTGGCCGCATCCATCCGCAAATCCATCGCCGTGCTCGCCCTCCTCCTTCCGGCGGCGTTCGTCTCCCCTCGCGCGGCCGTGTACGAGGCCCTTCCGGGAGAGAGCTCGATGACCTTCCGCATCCGCCACCCAATCCGCACGGTGGAGGGCGTCACCAAGGACTTCTCGTGCCGGGTGAACCTGGCGCAGGACACGTTCTCCTCCCAGGTGACGGTCACCGCGGACGTGCGGAGCTTCAAGACCGGCAACGGGCTCCGGGACAAGCACGTCTCGGAGGCCGTCCACGCCGACCAATACCCGCAGGTCTTTTTCGCCAGCGATTCCATGCGCGCGGCCGGGAATGGATACCAGGTCTACGGAAGGCTCACCTTCGCGGGGCAGACCCGGCCGGTGGATTTCCGCGTCCTGCACGAAATCCGGGACGGGAAGGTGCGGGTATTGGGGAGTTTCTCCATCAACCTTCCGGACTACGGCGTGAAGCCGCCCTCCCTGCTCGGCATGGCCGTCGAGGACAAGGTCGACATCCGGTTCGACCTGTACGCCCGCGACGATTGGGCGCCCGGGAGCGCCGACCACCCCTGGGGCCCCGCACCGAACTGACGCCGGCCCGGTCCCGTCGGTATGGTTTTTTGAGTCGCGCGCCTTCCCGCCGCGCTTGTGCTCCGGAGCCGCCGCCGCCTAAAATTCCCGTATCCCCGCATCCGGCCCCGATGGCCGGCTCCGGGGGCTTATGGCGAACGGATTGATGCGGCTTGTCCTCCTGTTCGGAACGGCTTCCTGCCTGGCCCTGGGCGAGGGCATGCCTGCGACGGCCAAGCCCGACTTCGCGGCGATCTCCGCCGCTCCCGCGGCCACGGCCGCGGCCGGCGGCGCCGAAATAGCCAAGTCCTCCGGCGAGGTCCCGGACCTGGACTTCAGCGACGACTTCCCCGTGACGGCGAAGCCGGTCCGGCCGGCGCGCGCGGGCGCGTCCCTGCCGGCGCCGGTTCCGGAGGCGAAGCCCGGATCCCGGGCCTGGATCTATTGGGCCTTGGGGCTGTCCGCGGCGGCGGGCGGCGCGGCCTGGTTCGCGCACGATTACCTGGATCAATCCGCAACCCCCAGGCGCTCCACAGAGGTGTTCACCGATGCCGCCCAGTGACGCCCGCTCCGTCCGGATCGCCGCCTGGCCGGCGCTGGCGGCCGTCTGCCTGGCGATCGGCCTGTCGTTCTTCGCCTGCCATCCCGGGGAGACGGCTCCGGAGGAACGGTACGTCTCGATCCGCCTGAACGATTCCCTGAGCCGGTACGACAGCGTGGAGGTGCTCGTCCTCTCGGCCGCCGATACCGCGAAGCTGCTGGGACGGATCTGGGCGGGCCCGCTGCCGCAGCCCGGCGCCCTGCCCGACTACCGCCTCCAGGACGGCGAGAACGGTTCCCTGGCCGTGCGCGTGAGGGCCTGGGACACGGCGGGCGTCCTGGCGCTGGATCAGCTGCTGTACAAGGTGGACGGGAAGCCGAAGGTCATCTCCCTGCCGGTGCCCGCCTCCGGCAAGCCCGGGCCGTCGACGGCGCTCAAGTCCCTGGTCCTCGCGCCGGGGGAGCTGGCGCCCGCCTTCGACTCCGCCCGCCTGGACTACGCCGTCGCCCTCGCCTATGAGCAGGGCACCGTCACCCTGACGGCGGTGCCCGTCGCCGACTCGGCCGACATTCGCCTCGAGGGCGCCCGGATTGCCGCCGGCGTCCCTTCGGATCCGGTGGACCTGCTGGTGGGGGAGAACGAGCTCTCGGTCCGCGTCACCGTCGGGGACTCCTCGCGGCTCTATTCCATCGGCGTCACCCGCGCGCCGCGCATCGTGCCGCCGGACACCGCCAAGCCCGATACGACCAGGCCCGATACGGTCAAGCCGGACACGACCAGACCCGACACCGTGAAACCCGACACCACCAAGCCTCCGGTCAAGGGCTGGAAGTACACTGCCGACGTGGACGTGAACGTCAAATCGCTCGGCTTGAGCCAGGGAACGGTCCTGAGGAATTTCCCGCTCCTCATCCGGTTGAACAAGCAGGAATTCAACTTCTCCGAGGCCGCCGCGGACGGCCGCGATCTCCGCTTCGCCCTGGGGGGCAGGCTGCTCGACCATGAAATAGCCCGCTGGGACACCGCCGCCGAGCTGGCGGAGGTGTGGGTGCGGGTCGACAGCATCCGCGGGGACACGGCCTTCGCCCCGCTGAAGATGTTCTGGGGAAATCCCTTCGCCGCCCCCATCTCCGACGCGGCCAAGGTCTTCTCCTCCTCGTCGGGCCACAACGCCGTGTGGCACCTCTCCGAGAACGGCCGAGGAACCTCCGGCGAGTTCAAGGACGCCACCGGGAGGTACCACGGCACCGGGGCCGGAGGCGACACGCCCCAGGGCCCGCGCCGCGTGGAGGGCGTGGTCGGCCATGGGCAGGCCTTCAATGTCTACGGCAAGCCGACCCGGATCGACCTTCCCCGGAACTTCGATCCGGGGGAGGCCTGGACCTTCCAGGGCTGGGTGCGCACCGATGACGGCACGAACACGAGCATGGGCGTGTTCTTCGCGAAGATCGACGCGGCATCGGCGAGCGAGATGCGCTTCGGATTGAACCTGGAGAACGGCGACCGCCTGTCCGTGCGGCGCATCGGCGCGGAGCATATCACGAACATCTACCTGCCCAAGGGGAGCTTCGTGCACCTGGGCGTCGTGTTCGACGGACGCGCGGCCACCTTCTATGTCGACGGCTTCCAGAGGGAAACGACGTCGTCCTGGACGCAGGGCACCGATGCCGGGGCTGCGGCCTGCCTCGGGACGGAGAGCAGCAGCGCCATCTTTCCCTTCACGGGCAGCCTGGACGAGATCTGGTTCGCCACCGGGACGCGTTCCGCCGCCTGGATGCGCATGGCCTACGAGAACCAGCGCGTCAACGCCTACCTGGTGGACATCAACCGCCGCTCGGTCCTTCCCGGCCCCGGCGGCCAGATCCCGGACATCCCGGGTTTCGCGGAATCCCTGGCCGAATAGACCCTACGGCCCGCGAATCCCTTCCCCTCCCCGCGGCCGCCGGGTTATATTTCCGGTCATGCGAAACCTCGTCCCGTCCCTGCCCGCGACCGCCAAGGGCTGCGTCCTGCTGGCGTTCCTGGCCGTCCTGCCCCCTCGCCTCGCGGCCCAGCCGGCCGTGCCCATCAAGTGGGGCACCATCGGCAACAGCATCACCGAGTGGAGCGGCTATCCCGCCAAGCTGGGGACCCTGCTGGGGCCCGCCTACTCGGTGACCAACTACGGCGTGGCCGCCACCACCCTGCTCAAGCAGAGCAATTTCTCCTACTGGCAGCAGGGGAAGCTCCCCCAGGTCTTCGCCGCCCGGCCCGACATCATCTCCGTGAAGCTGGGCACCAACGACAGCAAGCCCGTGAACTGGCCCAACGGCAAGACCCGGTTCCTCGGCGACCTGCGGGCCATGGTGGACACGCTCGCCGGCATCTCCACCAAGCCGAAGACCTTCCTGTGCTACCCGGCGCCGGTGTTCCAGAAGAACGGCCAATGGTCCGTTGACGGCATCAACGACCCGGTGATCAAGAACGAGATCATGCCCTTCATCCGCCAGGTCTCCGAAGAGAAGAAGACCGGCCTCATCGATCTGCACACGCCCCTCGAGAGCCGCGGGGACCTCTTCTCCGGCGACGGCGTGCACCCCGACGCCGGCAAGGCCGGGGGCGATTCCCTCGCCGCCCTCATCTTCCGCGCCTACAAGGAACAGTCCATCCGCGTGGCCTGCATCGGCAACTCCATCACCGACAACAACCACGACGCCAACGCCTATCCCATCCGGTTCAACCAGCTGCTGGGCCGCGACTACTACGTCCTCAACGCCGGGCTCAGCGGCACCACCCTGCTGCGGAACGGCGACAACCCCTACCACAAGACCACCTGGTTCAGGCAGGTGTTCGCCTTCAAGCCGGACATCATCACCATCAAGCTGGGCACCAACGACAGCAAGTCCCAGAACTGGGACGCCCGCAAGAACGAGTTCGTCGCCGACCTGCGCTGGTACATCGACACCCTGAGCACCCTCTCGCCCAAGCCCCGCATCATCCTGTGCACCCCCATCCCGGCCTGGAA
>CBILQL010000150.1:0-9253 GCA_966238865.1 uncultured bacterium | reverse complement strand
CGTCGCTCTTGAGCAGGACCATGTCGTCCAGGATGCGGTTCTGGTACTCGATGGGCCCGCGCAGGAAGTCCTCGAACCGGGTGACGCCGTGGAAGGGGACCTTGAGGCGGATGGTGTGCCTCTCGCCCGCGTCCATGCGCGCCTTGGCGGCGTCGGGAGGGAGGTTGCGGCAATGCCGGTCGTAGCTGGTGGGCAGGTTGTTGCGCTTCTGCGTCTCCCGCAGCTCTTCCAGGCGCTCGGAGGTGCAGAAGCAGGGATAGGCATGCCCGCCGTCCACCAGCTGCTTCGCATGGGCCTGGTACAGGGGCAGGCGCTGGGACTGGAAGTAGGGCGCATGGGGGCCGCCAGCCTCGGGACCCTCGTCCCACTGGAGGCCCAGCCACTTGAGGTCGTGGATGAGGTCGTGCAGTGCCTTCTCGTCGTAGCGGGCCTGGTCGGTGTCCTCGATGCGCAGCAGGAAGTCGCCGCCCATGTGCCGCGCGAACAGCCAGTTGAAGATGGCGGTGCGGGCGCCTCCGACGTGCAGGTAGCCGGTGGGGCTGGGGGCGAAGCGGACGCGGACGCGGGGTGCTGAGGACATGTTGGATTTCCGTTCAGGCGTTGAGGATCTGATGGTCCCCGAGCCGGAGGATCGGGGATTGGAAATTTAGCAAACTATCGGACGATCTGCACACCTGGGCAGCAGCGCCGGACTGACGCATCCATGCGCCGTTCCGGCCGTGCAGCCGCGCCTTCGGATGCTCTCCGGGAGGCTCTCTATCTTCGCGGGGGGCGGCCCGTCGTCAGGCCGGTCGGAATACCCTCACTACGGCGGAGAAGGGGGGATTCGAACCCCCGGTAGGTGTTACCCTACAGTGATTTAGCAAACCACCGCCTTAAGCCGCTCGGCCACCTCTCCGGGGGACTCCCGCCCATCCCGTCGCCGGGCAGGAAGGAGTCCATCTTGGACCGTAGTAAGGACAGGGAAGTATAGTTAAACCTGGGAGGCGGATCAAAAGCCCCGGCAAGGGCCCGCCCCCGTTTTTTTGCTATTTCCTTCCCGAACGATGAAACTGAACCGCCGGCCTTTCATCGGCCTCCTCGTGCTGATTTTCGGGACCTTCCTGCTTTCCCTGGGAGTCCTGGGGGCCTTCGCCTTCTCCATCCGCCAGAACCCCGGGAACACCTTCACCCGGGAAGGCATCATGCAGATCCTGTCCCGGGAGAGCACGGTCTACTTCTCGGACGGGAAGAACAAGGTGGGCACCTTCTTCGAAGGGCAGCACCGGGATTACGTCCCCTACGACTCCATCCCCCCGGCCCTGATCGACGCCCTGGTGTCCGCCGAGGACGCGCAGTTCTTCCAGCACGGGGGCGTGGACTACAAGGCCATCGCCTACGCCATGATGGACAACGTGAAGTCCATGAGCATCAAGCGCGGTGGCAGCACCCTCACCCAGCAGACCGCCAAGAACCTGTTCAACCGCCGCGGCCGCTCCATCGGCGGCAAGGTCAAGGAGCTGGTCAACGCCTACCGCCTGGAGCGGAACTTCTCCAAGCAGGAGATCCTGGAATTCTACCTGAACCAGTTCTACGTGAGCGGCAACGGCCATGGGGTGCGCATCGCCGCGCGCTATTTCTTCAACAAGGAGCTGGCGAACCTCAACCTGCTGGAATGCGCCTTCATCGCCGGCTCGGTGAAGGGGCCCAACCAGTACAATCCCTTCATCCAGCCCAATACCGAGAAGAAGGACGCGGCCATCCGCAAGGCGCAGTACCGCGTGGCCTACGTGCTCAAGCAGCTCTACCGCCACGGCAAGATCGACAAGCGCAAGTATGCCGAGGCCATGCACCAGAAGCTGGAGTTCCGGCGCGGCGCCTTCCGCTTCACCCTCTCGACCAACATGGTGAAGGTCAAGCGCCTGCTGGAGACGCCGGCCATGCAGGAGGTGCTGGCGCGGCACGACGTGGCGGATTTCATGACCGAGGGGCTGCAGATCACCACCACCCTGGACGCCAACATGCAGCGGGCCTCCGAATACGCCGCCTACGCCAACCTCTCCCGGCTGGACCTCATCCTGCGCGGCTACCGCCCGCCCAAGGACAGCCAGGTCTCTTTGGTGTCCCATTTCACCCCGGGAGGCTTCTATACCGGGCGCATTATCGGGCCGGTCGCCGCCGACACATCCGTCAAGGCCGCCAAGGGTTCCAAGGGCGTCAAGGCCGAGACCGCCAAGCCGGGGGCGCTGCAGGCCCTCGAGGTCGCCTTCGGCACCGCCCGGGGCGTGATTCCGCCGGCCGCCCTGGAACGCTTCCTGCGCAACTGGAACCGGAACAAGACCGGCTCCGGCGACCTGCCCGGCCCCGCCGCGCGCGCCGAGGTGCTGGGCGAACATTTCGGGGCGGGCCGGACCGTCTTCTGCGCCGTGCCCTACCGGTACGATCCCGACGAGAAGGCCTCCGACGCATCCCGCGCCGCGGAACGGGAGGCCCCCGTCGAGCTCGAGATCATGCAGCGTCCCGAAATCCAGGGCGGGGCCCAGATCGTGCGGGAGGGCCGGGTGCTCGCCAACGTGGGCGGCTTCGGGAACACGGGCTACGACCGGGTGAACCAGGCCCGCCGGCAGTTCGGCTCGGCCTTCAAGCCCATCGTCTACGCCGCCGCCCTGGAGCTGGGCTGGAAGCCCCTCGACCCGCTGCCCAACTACCGGCAGCTCTTCCGCCTGGGCACGACCTTCTATTTCCCCAAGCCCGACCACGCCCCCGAGGACACAGTGAGCATGGCCTGGGCCGGACGGCGGTCCGAGAACCTTGCGAGCATCTACATCCTCTTCCACCTCTTCGACAAGCTGCCCTTCGCGGCGTTCTGGGAGAAGGCGCGCGAGATCGGCATGGCGCCGGAGAACTTCAACATGCAGGGCGAGTTCGAGATCTTCGTGCGCGATTCCCTGGGGCTGGTCCTGGACCGCGAGCGCGGTCGCGAGCTCCTGTACCAGAAGGAGATCGGCGACCTGGCCATCGATCTCACCTTCGAAGGCCACGTGGGCGAGGCCGAGGCGCTGAAGACGCTGCCCTACGGCCTCGGCTACGCCCGGGAGCGGCAGAAGTACGCCGGCGGCTCCGACAAGGAGGACCGGCTGCGCCGCCGCATCCTGGGACGCACCTACCTGGCCTACCGGGACCTGGCCCGGACCTACGAGCGCGGCGACATGGCCGCGGCCGGGCCGCGCTTCGCGGTGGCCCGCCACGACGTCGACGGCCGTCCGGGCCTGTTCGCCGAGCGGCCGGACAGCGGCTGGACCCCGGTCTCCGACGCCGACTTCGTGCCCGGGGATTCCCTGCTGGTGGAGGGCGAGATCAGCATCGCCGCCCTCAAGCGCCTGGAGGCCAAGCTGGCCGCCCGCGAAGGCGAGGATCCCCCCGGGTACACCAAGGAGAACCTGCACGCCTCCCAGGACTTCCGCGCCCTGGCGGCCCTGCGCTACATCGTCCATTTCAGCCGCAAGCTGGGGCTCGTCTCGCCGCTCGACCCGGTCATCTCCTACCCCCTGGGCGTGAACGTGATCACCCTGGGCGAGGCCGTGAACGCCTACCAGTCGCTCAAGGACGGCTACGTGTACAAGACCAAGTTCGGCAATCCCCAGCTCTTCATCGAGAAGATCGCCCTGGCGGACGGCACCGTGATCTTCGAGGACTACCTGGAGCGGGAGAAGGTGCTGTCGGAGAAGGCCCGCCTGGGCGTGGAAGCCATCCTGGCCTCGGTGGTCCAGGGCGGCACCGGGCAGCAGATCAGCCGCGAACTCAAGGTGCCGGCGCCGGAGGGCGGCGTCGAGATCGGCCTGCCGGCCTACGGGAAGACCGGAACCACCAACGATTACCGCAACGGCGCCTTCCTGGGGTTCATCGCCGCGCCCAAGGGCATCGGCAAGGGCTTCGACGCGCCCAGCGGCTTCACCTTGGGGGCCTACGTGGGCTTCGATGACAACGCCGTGATGTCCCACAAGGGCTTCAAGGGGACCGGGAGCTCGGTGGCCATCCCCGCCTGGATCGGCATGGCCCGGTCCGTGGCCCTGATAGACGCCTTCGCCGAGCGCATCGACCTCCTCGACCTGGAGGTCCAGGCCAGCGGGACCGCCCCGTTCTTCCAGCAGGAGAAATACGCCAAGGTGCTCGTTTCCAAGCGCACCGGCCTGCCCCTGCCGGGCGCCGACGAGGAGGTCCTGCAGGCCCAGGCCGGGTCCTACACCGAGGACCTGAGCGACGAGCTGGGGGCCGGCGGCGACACCCTCCTCGATCCCGGCGCCTATACCACCCTCTGGATCCGGGACGAATGAGGATCGGGATACTAACTTTTCCCGGATGTACCCTGCCATGACCCGAACCAGCGACCGTTCCGTCCGCGCCGCCGCCCTGCCGGCGGCCTGCGCGGCCTTGTGCCTGCTCCTCGCCGGCTGCGGCTCCACCGGCCCCGGCGTGTCCTCGCAGAAGAAGCCCGGCGGCAAGCCCGTCAAGGTCGAGGAGGGCGCCGACCTCCCCCAATTGGCCAAGGCGGTTAAGACCCCCGAGGACAGCCTGGTGCTGGACCTGCTCATCGGGTACCGCATGCTGCGGCTCGCGAACCCCGGGACCGAGGGCCTGGACGCGGGAACCCTGAAGCGCAGCCGGCAGGCCTACGAGAAGCTGGAGCATGCCCTGCGGCACGGCGGGATCCGCTCCCGGGACGGCGGCGAGCGGGTGTATTCCATCACCAACGCCGAGATGCTCTCCCTGCAGGAGGTGCTGCGTTCGGCCTCCGCCTCGGCGGCGAAATCGGCCCAGGCCGGCGATTGGGAGAAGGCCCGGGCGCGCTGGCGCGAGATCCTGCAGAGCAAGGCCGCGGTGGCCTGGACCATGGAGGAGGCCTCCTGGGGCCTGGCCCTGGCGGACGCACTGGAATCGGGCCTGCCCGACTCCGTCAAGCGGAAGCTCAAGGACGTGGACGAGAGCTACGCCCGCGGCATCAGCCAGGACGACATCGCCCGCCAGGTGAAGGACCTGCTGGCGGAGAGCATCCCCGACGACAAGCTGCGGCGCGAGCTCAAGAAGCTGGCCAACCGCGCCTGGGAGCGGGACAAGCGCGCCGGCCGCCTGGTGGCCTCCCCGCCTGCCGCCGACTCCGCGAAGCCCCAGGCCGCCGCCGGCGCCCTGCCCGCGGGGCCGGCGCCGGGCGAACCGGAACTGCCCGCCGCCCCGGCCACGCCCGGTCCCGAGGCCTCCGAGGCCATGGGCAGGGTGGACACCCTCATCGCCCAGGGCAAATACCTTGCGGCGCTGCGCGCCATGGACGGCTCCGACGCCGCCGCCTGGGCCAAGGAGCGCAAGGCCCTGATCGGCGATCGCTATTGCGAGGACAAGCGCAAGTCCGCGGCCAACGGCTTCAGGGATTTCAAGAAGGCCGCATCGGAAGCGGAGCGGAGCCTGCACCTGCGGCGCACCGCCGCGGATCTGGACAGCTGCCTGTTCTATTTCCCCGACAATCCCGTGGCCCAGAAGGTGCGGCGCAACCGGGAGATGGTCGAAGGGGAGCTGAAGAAGCTGAAGCCCTGAAGCCCATGCTCTACACGCCCCGCAAGGACATGCATTTTTCCCGCCGGGCCCTGGGGCTGGTGTTCCTGGGCTGCGGCCTCCTGCTCACCTTGGTCCACTACCTGGCCGGCGTGCCGCTCCTGCTCCTGGCCGCCGTCTTCCTCTACTACGCCTCCCGCTGGAACCTGCGCATCGAAATCGGCGAGGCCAGCCTCCGGTTCTCGGAGAACCTCCTGGACGCGGGGCCGGTGGAGCTCCGGCTCTCGGATCTGGCCGAGGTCCGCAAGGTGATCGAGGATTCCGGCCGCAAGGACCTGCTCACCGGGCATCCCCAGTACATGGAGCTGGTCGAGTTCGTCACCCATGACGGCAAGGTCTGGCGCATGCACGACGTGTTCCCGGAGGCCTTCGACGAGGCCCTGGCGGAGGCGGCCTCCAAGGCCGGCGCGCAAGTGAAGGATTTCGGAAATTAGCTACTTTGGCTGTTTCCATGGCTCCCACCCCGGTCCCGCCTAAATTCCCCGCCGACGCCCTGGCCCGCCTCCTGCCGCTGGCCTTCGACGAGGACGTCGGGTCCGGCGACATCACTTCCGAGGCCACCATCCCCGAGAAGGCGCTGGGGGAGGCCGTGCTGTCCGCCAAGGAGCCGGGCGTGATCGCCGGGCTGCCCGCCGTGGAACGGATCTTCCGCCACCACGGCCATGCCCCGCGCATCCTGAGCCGCAGGAAGGAGGGCGACGACGTGGCGCCCGGGGACGTGATACTGGTCCTCGAAGGCCCCTTGCGCGCCCTGCTCGTCTGCGAGCGCACCATGCTCAACGTGCTGCAGCGGCTTTCCGGCGTCGCCACCGCGGCGCGCGCCCATGTCCGCGCCCTGGAGGGCTCCGCCACCCGCCTCCTCGACACCCGCAAGACGCCGCCCGGCTGGCGGGCCCTGGACAAGTACGCCGTGGCCGGGGGCGGCGGCGTCAACCATCGCATGGGCCTCTTCGACGCCGTGCTCATCAAGGACAACCACGCCGCCGCGTGCGGATCGGTGCGGGCGGCGGTGGACAAGGTGCATGCCCGCTACGGGCGGGCCTTCCCCGTGGAGGCCGAGGTGCGCACCCTGGAGGAGCTCAAGACCCTGCTGGACTCCCCCGTCGACACGGTCCTGCTCGACAACATGGACGACGATACGCTGCGCGCGGCGGTGGAGCTGGTGCGCCGGGAGGCCCCCCGCATCAAGCTGGAAGCCAGCGGGAACATGGGTCTCGAGCGCCTGGCCCGGATCAAGGGCCTGGGGCTCGACTTCGTGAGCGTGGGCGCGCTGACCCACAGCGTGAAGGCCCTCGACCTGAGCCTCAACGTCGCCCAGTCCGCATGAGGAGAGCATGACGCGCCGCCCCGTCCTCCGCCTCGCCGTCGACGTGGGGAACACCAACACCGTGCTCGGCATGTTCTCCGACGGCGCCATCACGCGCCGTTGGCGGCTGGCCACGCGCAAGGACACCACCGTGGACGAGGTCACCTGGTGGCTGCACGGCCTGCTCCGGGACGACGCCGCGCCCGGCCGCGTCTCCGCCGCCGGCCTGGCCTCGGTGGTGCCCGCCCTGGACGATATCTGGGTCCGCGCCCTGGAGGGCGTGCTGGGCCGCCCGCCCGAGGTGCTGGATTACGCCAATTGCCTGGGCCTCGAACTGGACTACGAGATTCCCCGGCAGATCGGCGCCGACCGCCTGGCCAACGTGCTGGGCGCCCACGCCCTCGGCCACACGGAAGGCGTCGTCATCGATCTGGGCACGGCCACGACCTTCGACGTGTTCGGGAAGGGGGCCTACCTGGGCGGCATCATCTGCCCCGGGGTGCAGACCTCCATGCGCACCCTGGCGCAGAACGCCGCCAAGCTGTCCGAGGTGGAGCTGCGCTGGCCGGAGGGCGCCGTCGGCCGGACCACCGACGACGCCCTCCGCATCGGCATCGTGCGCGGCGCCGTGGGGCAGATGGAATACCTGCTCCGCGCCGTGATCGAGGAGAAGCGCATGCGGCGCCCCTTCGTCATCGCCACCGGCGGCCTGGCCGGCCTGGTGGCGGGGCGATCCCGCGCCATCGGGTCCGTCGAGCCCGACCTCACCCTCATCGGCATCCATCATCTCCTGACGGCCGGCGCCCGCGCCGGGACCGGGAAAGCCCGCGCGCGGCGCGGGGGAAAGCGGAAGACCTGACATGAAACGGATACTCGTCACCGGCGGAGCCGGTTTCCTCGGCTCGCACCTCTGCGACATGCTGGTCGCGCAGGGCCACGACGTGGTGTGCCTGGACAACTACTTCACCGGCTCCAAGCGGAACGTCGATCACCTGCGCGGGAAGCCGAACTTCGAGCTGCTCCGCCACGACGTGACCATGCCGCTGTTCCTGGAGGTGGACCGCATCTACAACCTGGCCTGCCCCGCCTCCCCGGTGCACTACCAGTACAACCCCGTGAAGACCATCAAGACCAGCGTGATGGGCGCCATCAACATGCTGGGCCTGGCCAAGCGGATCCGGGCGCGCGTCCTGCAGGCCTCCACCAGCGAGGTCTACGGCGATCCCACCGAGCACCCCCAGAAGGAGACCTACTGGGGCAACGTGAACCCCATCGGCCTCCGCTCGTGCTCCGACGAGGGCAAGCGCGTGGCCGAGACCCTGTTCTTCGACTATTGGCGGCAGAACCGGGTGGATATCCGCGTCATGCGCATCTTCAACACCTACGGCCCCCGCATGCATCCCAACGACGGCCGGGTGGTCTCCAACTTCATCGTGCAGGCGCTGCGCGGCCAGGACATCACCATCTACGGCGACGGCTCCCAGACCCGCTCCTTCTGCTACGTCTCCGACCTGCTGGACGGCATGGTCCGCCTCATGGAGCATCCCGACCTGGTGGGGCCGGTGAACATCGGCAACCCGGTGGAGTTCACCATGAAGGAGCTGGCCGACCAGGTGATCGAGCTCACGGGCAGCAGGAGCAAGGTGGTCCACAAGCCCCTGCCCAGCGACGACCCCAAGCAGCGCCAGCCCGACATCTCCCTGGCCAAGGCCAAGCTGGGCTGGTCGCCCAAGGTGCCCCTGCGGGAAGGCCTGCAGAAGACCATCGCCTACTTCGACGAGCTGCTCAAGGATCCCGAGGGGAAGGTCTTCTTCGAGAACGTGCGCGCGCCGCAGGGCTGAGCGTTCCCCGGGGAGCGCGGAGCGCACCGGGCCCCCGATCCGCCGGGGCGGGGCCGATCATGCGGGCTTGCGCAGCCGCGCGTACCAGGGGCGCCACGTGGCCCGGATCCCCCCGTCCCCCGAGGAGTAGCACCGGCGATACGTCTCCGACAGGATCTCCAGGCGGCCCCGGGTGAGGGCGTTCCCCTCCGCGGGCCGCCGCGAGGCCCCCAGCCCCCTTATGCATCCCAGGAAGGCCCGGACGTCCGGGAACGTCTCCGTCTCGCGCCCCTCGGCCTTGATCTCGGCCGCGAACCCGGCCGCGGCGGCCGCCTCCTCGATGCCGGCCCGGTTATGGCCGGGTAAATCGACGTAGCCGAAGGGCGGGGCCGCCAGGATGGCGTTCAGCTCGGGGAAGTTGTCCTCGAGGAAGCCCGAGACCAGGTACAGTCCCCCGGGGGCCAGCAGGCCCGACACCAGGCGAAGGTGGGCGGCGAGGTCCGGGAACCATTGCACCAGGGCGTTGCTGGCGGCTCGATCGTAG